>JAABSF010000194.1 GCA_011390535.1 Deltaproteobacteria bacterium
GGGGACCATTGCGCCGTTTACTTGTTTCTTGGCTGGTGGCCCCGACGCTGATGGTGACAACGGAAACCCGACATACGATCAAGATCAAGACTTTAATCCAGACATCCAAAACAGCGGCTCAACGGCTGACGGTGTAGCGCTGTTCGATGTGCCGGCTTCTCAGATTACAGATTCGACAGTCCCCATTGATGTTGTACTTTATGGCTCAACAAACACGAGCAACCTTATAGACGAGACAGGGAACCCTGCCGATGTGGATGTAGGAGATTGTGGTGCCGGAGAGTCGTTACTCCGAGACGGCCTTGATTCATGGGTCATCCAGAATCCTCCCGTGCCTTTGAATTGCCCTGCTTTTTGAGGGCTGGCTTTCAGTAATTGAAATCAGGCAAACACAACCTCCAGGGTTGATTGGGCCATTGGGAGACCTCTATGCGATGGATCATGGGTGCCATCTTCGCTACTATGTTGACCACTGTGGTGACGGCGGGTCATTACTATCTCTGGCGGCGGTATCTTTATGACACCGGTTTGAAATCGTCCTGGCGGCGAGGTCTGACAGTTGCTTTGATTGGATTGGGGCTTTTGCTTCCAGCCGTGTTCATTCTGTCCCGTGTGGCTTTGGATGTCGGGATGTGTTTCGTTATTTTGGCAGGTTTTTTCTGGATGGGGGTTCTTTTTTACGCTGTTCTTATCCTCGGTCTTTGGGATGGAGGGAGAGCGATATGGCGCCTGAAGTCTTTTCTCTCAAAAAACCGAGTCGGAAAAGATGTGGGCGGTAAGCAAAATGATGATACAAGAGCGGCAGTTTCAGTAGCCAGTAATTGCGCGCCGAAAGAAAAGCGTAAAGAAGCATTGCCGAATGTGATTTCTCCGGCACAAGAGAATGAAATCCACCTAAAGAATCCTGATCGTAGGCTCTTTATGGCTCGAACTGCTGCGACGACAAGCCTTGTAGGTGCCGGCGCCATAGGGATGATAGGCCTCCGTTCCGCCAGGGTTCATGTGGAGACCCCGGAGATCCCCATATCATTGGAACGATTTCCGAAACAGATGTCGGGGTTTCGAGTGGCCGTCTTATCTGATCTTCATATCGGCCCCACCTTGAGGCAGAGTTTTACCCAACGAGTGGTTAAGATGACCAACGCCCTGAAACCCGATATGACGGTCGTTATTGGAGATATAGTCGATGGTCCGGTTTCGCTTATCGGTGATGATGTGAAGCCTCTCGGTGGGTTAAAAGCACCTTACGGTGTCTTCTTTGTTACTGGTAACCACGAGTATTACTCAGGGGCTGTGGAGTGGGTTGAGTTTATGAAACGGATAGGAATGCGGGTGTTGATGAACGAGCGCGTTCGGATAGGAGAAAAGAACACAAAAGGGGTGGGATTTGATCTCGCGGGGGTTGGAGACAAACGCGCCGGAATGTTTGTCAAATCTCACGCTCAAGACATAAACAAAGCCGTCAAAGGTCGTGATGAGAGCCGGGAGCTTGTGGTTCTGGCTCATCAGCCTTCCCAGATACCTCACGTGGAGAAGGGGCGGCCCGGCCTCCAGATTTCAGGCCACACACATGGAGGTCAGATCTGGCCCTGGACCTATGCTGTACGTCTGGCGGAACCCTATCTATGTGGTCTTTACAAACACAACGAGAGGACCCAAATCTTTGTTACTCGTGGTGTGGGATATTGGGGGCCGCCGATAAGGTTTCTCGCGCCGGCGGAGATCCCCTGTCTGGTGTTGAGCTCAACATGAATGATATTTCTCGTTTGGTGTTGGGCTCCCTTCTGATTGAGGTTTTAGGTTTTACCAAAGCCTGGGTAGAGCTTTTTTAAACAGTCGGAACAGATGGCGTGAGAGAAATCCACTCCGAAGCGATCTCCGAAATAGCTCTCGAAAGGTTCCCAATTTCCCTCTGGATCCCTTATTTTTTTACACTCTGCGCATATTGAGACAAGGTCGTTTTGAGGTTCCAGATGACTCAGATCTTCGATCATCAAAAGTACCCTGGTTTGGTTTTCATGCTGGAAAGGTGCAGCTGAAACAAGCAGCCTATGCTCACTGACTTTTCCTTCGCGGGAGCGGATGAACCGGACTTTCTTTTGAGAAAGCTCCTCTTTTTGGGTACACTCTTCAATAATAAGCTTAATCAAACAGGTCTCACAGGCCTTTCCGGCTGTACACTGATCACCGCTCCCGTCAAAGTAAACGCAATCTAAAATGCTACCCAATTTTTTGCCGGTTGCCTGGCCTTTGGAGCTGAGTAGAGCTTTTCGTGCGCGGACATTCATGCGATGGATCCTGTGCTCTTTGTCTACGACCAGGACTTGTCCGGGCATGGCGTCCAGCACGGTGTCCAGAAGCTCATTTTGTGGAGTAAAGTTCATTTTATCGTACATCCTGGTGTTCCTGTCGTAAGTCTATCGAAAACTGAATTTAAAAACTTCATATGGTTTATTTGATTATTGTAGTGAGCAGCTCATTTTTGTTTCCTATTTTTGTCTTTATATATTCTGTCTCAATAGAAAAAGGCGTCAACGATGGATTTTATTCCATTCATCCAAGGGGCGCGAGAGTTCTCTTTGTTCGAAATATGGAAATCGCGTGGCAATGGGAAAAGTGAGTTGAGAGGAAAAGATTGTTTGTATTCAAAGTGTTAGCTGAAAAGAGAGAGATTTCAGTCTTCGGCCAGCAAAGCGATTCGTTTAACCAGTGAGACCAGACGATTTTTGGTCTCTTCATCTAAATTGATAAACTCGATTCCCATGCCGTTTTGATCATAGTCAGGGCTGTCTCCCTGTACTTTGTTTGCCCACGCTACCACGCCTTCAACCTGGATGGGGGCATCGCTGTTGGGTGGTTGGAAGCTGAGGGTAAGGACGGTATCGATGGCGGATGGTTCGTCGGTTCTAATGAAAATCCCTAAAGAGCTTAGGTTTGTAATACTCGCGGATTTGCTCACCAAATAGTTTTCTTCGCGGGAATAGTCCACGTCAAGATCGACCGAAACTCTTTGAGCCATCCGGCGATCCGCTCCGCGTGGAGTTGTTTGTGATGTATCATCTTCTTGGGAAGGGTTACCTAGGATGCTCTTTTCTTTCTCTTTATTTTGTATGTTTTGCTTTTCCGGCACGACTGACTCCTCGCTAATGCTGTGTCGTGTGTTCTCTGAAAAAATATCGTTTCCTGCAGTTTTGGTCTTTGGGTGTAAAATACTGTTCCTAACCTTTCACCCAATAACGCTCATAACACCCGATAAAGATCTCAACAACCAAAAAAATTCAATGTCACCTTCGGGGAAGGTTGGAAACCATAAGCCTTTATGTCAAGCCTTTAGGACGCCCGCATGGCTCCAAATTCGGAAGCTGCTTCGCATCAATGCAGGGGTTTTTGTCGTTTGCGTCAACGACCGCCGCCTGAAGGCGACGGTCTGTGTGGATTTTCGCATTATCAGGTTGTGGTTACCTCCTGGTAATGTGATATATTGCCGTTTAAATTTTTAGAAGCTTTGAGAGAAGCTTTTTAATTCTCATCCACGGAGGTCTGCAGGCATGTATGAGTCTCATTTTTTCACCCGTTTACCGAAATTTGCCAGGCTGCTTTTATTATTTTGCCTGAGTGTAGTGTTTTCTTCAGTGGTCTATGCAAAAAGGCCCATGACGCCGGAGGACCTGGTGAAGGTAAAAGCAGTGGGCGATCCGCAGGTTTCTCCCGACGGTAATTGGGTTGTCTTCAGTGTAACGAGTCAGGATGCAGAGACAAACAAGAGTAAAACAAAACTCTATGTTGTCCCGCTTTCTGGTGGAAAACCCCGCAAGATTACAAGTGGTTCCGGGTCGGACCACTCTCCTCGCTGGTCACCTGACGGTAAGAATTTGGCCTTTGTTTCTACGAGAGGGGAAGATGGATCTCAGTTGTGGGTTTTGCCATTCAAAAAAGGGGGCGAGGCAAAAAAGATAACTCAAGTGCCCACAGGGGTCAGCTCGCCTATATGGCGACCTGACGGGAAACGGTTGGCTTTTGTCTCCAGGGTGTTTCCTCAGTGCCGGGATGAAAAGTGTAATAAAAAAATTCTGGAAGAGAGAAAAAAGAGCGGGGTAAAAGCTGAGATCTTTGACAGTCTTATGTATCGCCATTGGAACCACTGGCGGCATGGTCGAGTAAAGCATATCTTGGATGTATCCGCTGATGGAGGAACCAGCCGGGATCTGACTCCGGGAAAGGCGGACGCTCCACCCGCAGCTTTAGGTTCGGGTCATGATTTTCATTATTCACCGGATGGAAAGAAGCTCGCTTATACGACGAACACATCAAAAGTAGTTGCCACCAGCACAAACAACGACATTTATCTTGTTGACGCAGACGGTGGTGCTCCAAGGCTAGTCACCAAAAATCCGGCGAACGATAATAGTCCGCATTTCAGCCCGGATGGCCGCTATTTGGCATTTCGAGCCATGGAGCGTCCTGGTTATGAATCTGATCGCTATCGACTGATTGTAATTAATCGAAAGACAGGTGCCCGCCGTGTCCTTACGTCTACATTTGACAGACCGGTAGGAGAGATAGCCTGGTCTCCTGATTCCAAGGAGGTTTATTTCACCGTGCCCGATAGGGGTTATTTTCCGGTTTTCTCTGTGCCGGTGAGCGGGGGCAAGGTGAAGACTGTTTTAGACAAAGTCACCGCTCGCTATCTCAGGGTAAGCCCGAGTGGGAAAAGTCTGGTCTTTGTTGGACAAGCGAATGACAGCCCCACAGAGGTCTATCGTTATGATCTCACCGCCCGCAGGAAAGTAAGGCTCACCGGGTTCAACACCTGGCTTACCGAAAAAAGAGATATGGGCAGATTAGAGTCTTTTTGGTTCAAGGGTGCGGGTGGTGCGCGGGTTCACGCCTTTTTGTTGTGGCCTCCTGAGTCAAGTGTCAAAAAGGGAAAAAAAATACCAGTAATTAACTTGATTCACGGCGGTCCTCAAGGAATGTTTGGCGATTCTTTTCATCCCCGGTGGAATATTCAGATGTTTGCTGCTCCGGGTTATGCTGTTTTAATGGTCAATTTTCACGGATCCGTGGGTTATGGGCAGGCTTTCACCGATGCTATTCAAGGTGACTGGGGAGGTAAACCGTACGAAGACATTATGAAGGGTACCGAAGCTGCTGTGAAAAAATATCCCCGCCTCGATGGATCCCGTGTCGCGGCGGCGGGGGCATCTTATGGGGGTTACATGGTGAACTGGATCGGCGGACACACTGATCGATTCAAGTGTCTATTGAGTCATGCCGGGGTATTTGATTTGCGTTCAATGTACGGGGCCACCGAAGAGCTTTGGTTTCCCGAGTGGGAGTATAAGGGAACGCCTTGGGGGAAGACCTCAAAAAGCCAGTATGAGCGTTTTTCTCCATCCTATTATGTGAAAAACTGGGTGACTCCCACCCTGGTGATACATGGACAGCACGATTATAGAGTTCCGGTGACTCAAGGAATGCAGTTATTTACCTCTCTACAGCGAAGAAAGGTTCCGTCTCGTTTCTTGTATTTTCCCGATGAAGACCATTTTGTACAAAAGCCGAAGAACCGTCTCTTGTGGTGGAAGACCGTCTATGAATGGTTCGGCAGCTATCTGAAATAATTTCTTTTCTTTTTTCCGTTTTTGCATTTCCTAGAAGATCACCACGAACAAAACGATGAGCAATTTTCATTTCAATAAGAGTTTAGAGAATATATTCCGTCGTTTTGTTGACATTGCCCATGGTGAAAAAGGCCTTTTCTCCCTCTATCACAGCTACAAGAATCGCAGATACGGAGTTCAAAGCTGCAGGGCTCAAAGCTACAGCGCTCACGAGGGATGCGAGGCTAACAGATCCAGGGCTCAAAGCTATACCGCTCACGAGGGATGCAG
>JAABSF010000195.1 GCA_011390535.1 Deltaproteobacteria bacterium
CAGGCATCCCATGCCTTACGGAGATCTGTCGGCCATGGCCGTTCAGCGGTTCGGGTCTTTGGAAGATATAGATAAACACAACTGCACGATTGAAGAACGTGAAGAGTATGAGTATCACGCGGATCACGGTATAGTTTTGTACGCCGGCGTGGATTATGGCGCAATTCTCACGGAAGCCGAGACCGAGGCGGATGTGATTATTTGGGACGGTGGTAATAATGACTGGCCGTTTTACGTTCCTGATATGGAGATTGTGGTCGCTGATCCGTTGCGTCTCGGTCATGAGGTGAGCTACTTCCCTGGTGAGATAAACTTCCGCCGGGCAGACGCTCTTATCCTGAACAAGGCCGACAGCGCCAAACCAGAGGATCTCGAAACGCTGAAACAACGTGCTCATGATCTCAACCCCGAAGCAACCGTAATAGTTACAGACTCAGAGGTGACAGTGGACGACGCCTCTCTGATTGAAGGAAAGCGGGTTCTTGTAATTGATGACGGCCCTACCCTTACTCATGGAGAGATGGGGTTTGGTGCCGGCCAAGTAGCCGCAGACAAGTTCGGCGCGAAGGAAGTGATCGATCCGCGGTCATTTGCGGTTGGTTCGATAAAAGAACTCTACACCAGATTTCCCCATTTGGGTAATGTCGTTCCGGCGATGGGTTATTACGAAGAGCAGCTAAAGGAACTAAAAGAGACTATCGACAAATCCGAGTGTGACACTGTTGTGGTGGCTACACCTTTCCATCTGAAGCGCTTGTTTGACATTGGGAAGCCGGCAGCCAAGGTGAGCTATGTTTCAAAAGATCGTGGTACACCTACAATTGAATCACTTGTAGAGGATTTCATTGAAGAGCGTGGGCTGAAAGGTTGATTTTGTTGCAATAAATCCCCCATTTCAAAGCGCTTCTTATCGCTGATTCGTTTTTAAACATCATTTAACGGAGGTTTAGAATGTTAGGGAAAGATTTTCTTTCTATCGCTACTTTGGAACCCGGAGACGTTGAAGATCTCTTGAAACTGGCCCTTGATGTCAAGGCCGACCCGAAGGAATACAAGAAAGCTCTTAAACGACAGGTTCTGGGGATGGTTTTTCAAAAGAGCTCCACCCGGACCAGAGTGAGCTTTGAGGTCGGGATGTATCAGTTGGGCGGCACAGGACTTTTTCTATCTTCTAACGATTTGCAGTTAGGTAGGGGCGAGACCCTCGCCGACACAGCCAGAGTTTTATCCAGATATCTTGATGGGATCATGGCGCGTGTGTACGGACACGAAGATATCGAAGAGCTTGCAAAACACGCAACAGTGCCGGTGATAAACGGTCTCTCCGATAAATATCATCCGTGTCAGGCGCTTGCAGATTATCTGACTATGAAAGAGCATGTCGGCGAGCTGAAAGGCAAACGCTTGTGTTATATCGGTGACGCAAACAATGTTTACAATTCTCTTGTTTATGGTGGAATAAAGCTTGGGGTGAACGTTACAATAGGTGCACCCGAGGTCTACCAGCCATCTGAAGATTTTCTCAAAGTTGTGAAACCTCAAGCCGAGGCGGCTGGAGTGGAGTTGGCTATAACCAACGATCCGGAGAAAGCCGTCGCAGGGGCGGATATAATTTATACTGATGTATGGGCGTCCATGGGGCAAGAAGATGAACGACAGGTGCGGTTGAAGGCATTTCAGCCTTATCAGGTGAACGAGAAGCTCATGTCCGTTGCGGGGCCGCAGGCCCGCTTCATGCATTGCTTGCCTGCACACAGGGGTGAGGAAGTCACGGATGAAGTGGCCGACAGTGAGGCCTCAATAATATTCGATCAGGCAGAGAATCGTCTGCATGCGCAAAAGGCATTGATGATCCGTCTCATGGGCAAGAAACATAAATAAGGCTCAAAAGAGAAGACAGAGTTGCCTTTTATTTGTTTGAGTCGAAGGGAGCAAAGAGGAATGGACGCGCTTGAATGTATCATGACTCGAAGAACAATAAGGAGGTTTGCGGACTCTCCTGTTGCTGATGAAGATCTTCATGAGATGATAGAGGCTGTTCGTATGGCGCCGAGCTGGGCCAACACGCAGTGTGTTTCACTGGTTGTTGTTAAAGATCCAGAAATCAAAACGGCGCTTCAGGGAACTTTGCCACAAGGAAACCCCGCCAGAAATGGAGTTGTTGAGGCACCATGCGTAATAGCCCTTTGTGCCAAAAAGGGGCTTTCGGGCTATTACAATGGTGAGCCGGCTACACCGTTTGGCGATTGGTTTCTATTTGACGCCGGCCTTGCCTGCCAGAACCTTGCCTTGGCGGCTCACGCCATGGGATATGGTGTAGTGAATGTCGGGCTGATGGATCAACAGGCGGCTTCTTCGATTCTGAAATTGCCTGAAGGCATGGTCTGCTTGGAGCTGTTGCCCCTTGGAAGGCCCGCAGTTATCCCGGAAAAAGCTCCCGAAAGAAAACCTGTCGCGGAGCTGGTGTACGAAAACAGCTTCGGTGAGGCTCTCCGATCAAAATAGAACGATCTCTAAAGCCCCAGTAGATCATATTTAGGAGACATGAACTCCATATCTTTGCCCCAAGTCGGGAAACTCCACTTTTTCGCCTCTTCCAGAACGCATTGAATAAAAATGTCGTCTTTGATTTTCGGCGAGATGCTGAAGATCCACGTCTTTGAAGGGTTGGGGTTCAAGCCGATCTTTACACCTACAATCAGGTTTCCTTCCAACTCCGGGTCTTCTTTGCGGTTTACAAACTCTTGAAAACATCTCTCGACAGCTATCCGTCCAAGGTTGAACACCCGCTGAATCTCTTCGACATGTTCCGGAGTTAGCTTCATTGCCAGAGCGCCGTCGTCTTCAGTGTCCTGTTCATTTTCGTAATTGGCGGGTCGAGGTGTGGTCTCCTTTTTCTTGCCGGGGTCGGAGCATCCGATAATTACCGATGAAAACAAGCCTAAGGTAAGCCACAATGTTTTTGCCCACTGACCGAATACCAAACATCTACTTCTCTGTCTCATGGTGCTCTCCTGTTTTTGTTAGGCAATTGTCCCCATTATACGAACCCGCTCGGTTGCAATAAAACGATTAAAAAGTCTACGCTTTAAACATAAGAGTCAGCCTTATGGCTACCAGCTTACGATCGGGTTCACGACCGGGTTAATTCCCTTTATATTCAGGCTTTTTCTTTTCGATAAAAGCCTTCATCCCGTGTCTTTGATCATTTGTACCAAAAAGCCCGGCAAAGACCTGTCTTTCAATCTCTAATGCTCCACACAGAGGCAAATCGAACCCTTGATAGATCAATCTTTTTGCTTGAGCTACCGCCAAAGGGCCTTTCGAGGCTATCAAGCGGCTTCGTTCCATGACTTTATCCATCAGCTCATCTGCAGGATATACCTCATTGATCATCCCCATGGTCTTGGCTTCCTGAGCATTAACGATTTCACCTGTGTACAACAACTCACGCCCTTTTGCCAGCCCAACACGCCGGACCAATCTCTGGGTGCCTCCAAAGCCCGGTACCACGGCGAGGTTTACTTCGGGTTGACCGAAACGGGCGTTTTCCGAAGCGTAAATTATGTCGCATGCCATCGCAAGCTCGTTCCCGCCGCCGAGAGAGAACCCATTGACTGCGGCGATAACCGGTTGCTGAATCTCCTCAATGGCGGTGCATAATCTGTGCCCCAGCTCGGAGAAAGCTCTGGCTTGGGTCACCGACAAGTTGACCATCTCTTTTATGTCGGCGCCGGCGGCGAAAGCTTTTTTGCCCGACCCTGTTATCACCAACACACGAATGTCTTCGCTGGAGCTGAGCTCTCCGACAGCGCCATAGATTTCCATCATGGTTTTGGAATTCAGCGCGTTCAATTGCTCCGGTCTGTTGATTGTAATGATTCCCACCGGAGGCTTCTTTTCCACTAATATGTTTTCAAATGCCATTCTGTTGCTCCCAATGCATAACGCATAACGTTGTTATGCGAGATAAACGATACGTGTTTAGTTGTGTTTCCTTATTTATTTTTCGTAGTTGTAAAAACCTCGCCCTGTTTTTCTTCCCAGCCAGCCGGCCTGCACATATTGCTTTAACAGCGGGCAAGGTCGGTACTTGGGATCTCCCAACTCACGATGGAGCACCTGCGCGATGGCGAGACATGTATCCAAACCGATGAGATCAGCCAGAGCAAGGGGCCCCATGGGGTGATTTAGCCCCAGCTTAATTCCGTTGTCGATATCTTCCGGTGTCCCAAGCCCTTCAAAAAGTGCAAAGACAGCCTCGTTCAGCATCGGGATCAATATTCTGTTTACGATAAACCCCGGGACATCGCGAGAGGTGACACAAACTTTCTTGAAAGACTCGGCCAGGTTTTTGGTCGTTTCATATGTCTCTTGGGAGGTGGCCAATCCTTTGATCAGCTCAACAAGTTTCATGATGGGCACAGGATTCATGAAATGCATACCGATGACTTTTTCAGGACGGCTCGTCACTGCCGCCAACAAGGTTATGGAAATAGAAGAAGTGTTAGTGGCTAAAATCGCCCCCTTTTTTAGGGACCTGTCCATTTCAGCGAAAATCTTCTTTTTGAGCTCTATATTTTCAGTCGCCGCCTCTATTGCAATATCAGCATCTTCCAGAGCGTTCATGGAGCTTGTCGGTCGAATTCGCGCAAGAATTGTATCTCTCTCCGAAGTCTCGATTTTTTCTTTTTTGACGAGGCGATCCAGGCCTTTGGCGATCTTCTCTTTGCCTTTGTCCGCCAGCTCTTGATTTATATCCAGCAAAACCACTTCCAAGCCGGCTTGCGCCGCTACTTGAGCGATACCGTTACCCATTTGTCCTGCGCCTACTACAGCTAGTTTTTTGATCTCTGACATGGCCATCCTTTCTTTGCTTATTGGGTGCTTATTGGGTGAACCCTCTTTACATTTCCCACGCCGGAAAAATCTCCACAACTCCGGTCTCTCCCCGGAATTAATAAAGATCTCTCTCTCTCTCTCCAGTTCCGTTTATTTCCACAATTCCCCGTTTTGTCAACGTAACGGAACTTGACTCACTACCCGGGTGTTTTGAATAATTGAGATGTCTGTGATTGTTTTGTTTTTCTTTTCTGTTCAAAGATTGTAGAAAAAATTCTTCTTTGACGGTGGGCACAGAGACCAGAATGCTGGTGGGTCCAATTATATTAACAGCGGCCCTGAATGGTAAGGAGCCATCCGTCAGCTTGCAAATAGACTTCCAGGGCAACAGTGGAGGTCAACTCGATAGAAAGAAAGCCCGCGCTCCGGGCGGCGTTGGCACAGAAGATTTGTTATGGCTTTCAATTACTGTTCTTTGTCGGGTAAATCCACTAAAACAGAGTAACTGGTTTCATCGGATGACAATGTGCTCTCAAGACGCCCTTGCATTATCCTGGCAGCTTTTCCGGCCAACCAGAGCCAGTGGTTTTTATCGGCGCCGATTTTTTTCTTCTTATCCAGGGCTGACAAAGCGGCCATGTCTTTCTCTCTGATCTCTGTGGACAAGACCTTTTCCGGGTCGGCGGGGTTCAGTTTCACCTTCAACCTGAGACGTCCGGGATCTCCGACAGTCAAAGAAATAATGATCTTGCTCTCGGCGGAAGCTCTCATACAGCTGTTTTCCAGAACCCCGTATAAAATGACGATGAAATAATAAGGATCGATTTCCATAGGTGGAGCTTTAAAGCTCACAGAGGTTTCAAAACGCAACTTTTTTTCAGCCCACCTCTTTTGGCAAAGAGCTAGGATCTCTTCCCAGTAACTCTCTGCGTCGAAAGCTGAAAAAACCGGCGGGTATTTCTCTACCAACCTCCCTACACTGTCGGCGATTTTGCGGCACCCGTTACCGTAGGTCAGTACGTATTCTAGATC
>JAABSF010000196.1 GCA_011390535.1 Deltaproteobacteria bacterium
GGGTAATGTCACCATTCACCTGTACACAGATCCGCCCCCGGCACGCCGTGCAGTGTGAGCCGAAAAAAGAAATAGGCACATCCAACCGTCGGTAGACCAGGTTGATCAACGGATAGTCCAGCACTGTAACGGAGTGTCCGCTGATTATAGCGGCGGACGAAAGAGCCCCTATCTCAAGGATGTCTTCGGCGGTAAGGAGGTTGCTTTCGTGATTTGAGGGTTCAACTTCTTTGTGGGCCCGTTCGCCAACGGTGTTATTTGAAACATCCCCGACAGGAATCAAAGATACCCCTTCAACGGCCGGGTATTTTTTCCATAGCCATTGAAAAAAAGAAGGAAGAGTCTCGATGTTGTCTTTAGACACTACGGTAAATATTCTGACCGGAAGCCCGCCATCCAGCGCAATTTCAAGCCCCTTTAATGTTTTGTAAAACGTGCCTTGTCCTCTGTTTTTTTCGTGTTGTTCCAGGAACCCGTCCAGGCTTACTGTTAAATGCACAGGGAACGGTCCGGCGGCAGCCTTTTCTACGAATGATTGCGTCAAGAGGGTGCCGTTTGTGTTGATTATGAGTACTCGAAAAGGCAACGAAAAGGCCGCCGCCATGATGTCGTCCAGGTGGGGATGAACCAGAGGTTCTCCCCCTGTGAGGTGAACCTCCTCGTGACCGAGTCTCGCCCCTTCGCTCATAATCTCCTTTATTGTCCTCAAGCTCATGTGCCGGCCGCCCCGAAGCGCTCGGACAAAACAATAACGGCACTCTTGATTGCAATGACTTGTGATTTCCAGATCCAACAAATTGTAGCCCCGAATCGTAATGCTCAATGTGCAGAGAGCTGTTTTCTTCTGAACATGAGGCATGTTTCTCTTCCGTGGGTGCGGATGTGGGGTGGGGTATCAGCAAAGTCCTTGCCAAAAGTTTTGTTGGATTGAAAAACGCCTGTAACCCCAGTTAAAAAGGGCTTTTTTAATATGCTGGAGAATCACACGGTTTGATTCTGAAGGGACTGAAGTGTATCATTTTATCGCAAAATGATACACCTGTCGCCAAACATGATACACTCTGCAACGTGCCTTCAGTCTGTTTTCCAGCGGCACATTGCGACGCCGGCTTTCCTTCGAGCCGGGGGGATTTGTCGATCTTTGCTGCGACTATTGGCTCGACCTGTGGTGAGCAGTTGCTTTCGAATGGACTGATGAAGTGCTGAGCATAGATGATAGGGGCAGAGAAGAGCGAATGATGGATCGGCCGGGCGGATTTTACTCAATAATGTCGGGTAATTTGGGTTTTTCTACGAGTAGATCTTCGTTGATTAGATCCAAGATGATGTGCCTGCCGGACATAAAGGTAGAGCCTATTACGAGTGGATAAGGGAGGTCGTCTACTACTTTACAGCTCCAGTCGAGAGGTGTCTCATCAATATCGATCTCAACTGCCATGAAATGCTCTACGGAGACAACTCTTAAGGAAGGGCCGACTTTAATGATAAAGGGTTCGGAGAGCTCAGAAACTTCTCCTATTTGGTCGGCGATATTACGACGAAGATACGTACCCATGACCTTCAGGTCGAATGATGCTTCAATAACGGTGCTGCCCTTTTTGCCCGTAACCCTGACTTTGCGTTTCAATGCATTCATAAAGTCTCCTTATAGGAGATGTTTGTTGGGTTTCTGCCTCTTTCTGCCGCCTATGAGGCAAAACACTAGTTTCTCTTAGCCGGAATGCGGGGTGGCTTTTGTACATTCATTTAGGTTGAAAGAAAAAATATTTCAAGAAGATTCTGCATAACCTTTATGGCTTTTATATTGTAATGGCGAAAGATAGCACAGGCAGGGAGAAATGAAGCTCTAAGCAATTCTACTTTTCGAAAAAGAAGGACGTTAAATCGCGAGATAAGGGCTGACTCAAGAATACAAAATATGTGAATTCTACTTGCTCTTCTATGTCAGTGTGCGATACCCATTTGGGACCTATTGTTTAGACACGCAATTGTGCGGGTCATTGTTTCAACGGATCGCTTGTGTTCAATGGTGCCGAGTTTGTATTGGGAGAGAATTCGGGAATGTGATGCCGGGTTTTTTATTGGGCGGTGATAGGCATCTTTCATCGGAGGTATCAAGCGAAAGACGGGAGCCGCGAGAATGAGTTGGTTGCTTGCCGTATTGGCCCTTGGGCTGTTGGTTATGATTCATGAGTTCGGTCATTTCATTGTGGCCAAGCTCTCCGGGATGAAGGTTGATGTATTCAGTATCGGTTTTGGACCGGTTGTGCCCGGGTGCCGTTGGGAATGGGACGGTACCGAGTTTGTGATTTCATGGGTGCCTTTAGGGGGATACGTGAAGATCGCCGGGTCGAACCCCGATGACGAAGAAGATTACGATCCAGAGGATCCGCAGGCGTTTCTGAATCAACCTGTCTGGAAAAGAATGGCTGTTGTGGCAGCGGGCCCAGGGATTAACTACGTTTTTGCTTGGATATTGGCGTTGTTTCTTTTCGGTTTTTGGGGGTTGCCCGTGAAACCGGAAAAGCACCCTTTGGTGGTGGCGCAAGTTAATGCGGCACGGCCTGCCGCAAAAGCAGGTTTAAGCGAAGGCGACAGGATAGTTACTGTCGATGGGCGGAAAGTGGAGAGCTACGAACACTATCGTCGAATTGTAGGTTTGTATTTAAGAGGTTGTCGATATGTTCAGGGGGAAGATGCGGCCTTGGATTTGGATGTAAAAAGGGGAGGCGAGCTGGTGAGTGTCAGTTGGAAACCGGAAAAAGTTGAGGGCGGCGGCGGAATTGCAGGAACCGGAGTTTCATTCGTTTTCCTTGTGGAGAACGGGACTTTGTCCCGGGCTTTGTTACCTTTGTTGAGAGGGGCGTGGGTAGCCGGTTTGATGTCGGTTAAAGCCAAAGAGTCAGGGTTAAAAATAGGTGACAGGATCGTGGCGGTAGACGGGCATGAGTTGCGATCCAAAAAGCATTTAAAAAATGTCATCGAGCAACTTAGAAAAGGGTACAGATGTTCTAATCGCATGGAGAAGGCTTTGGTTGTGGGCATCAAGAAAGGCGGGAAAGGCGGGAAGGGTGGTGAGGTGAAAGAGGTGAAGCTGTATCCTGATGAGAGGGGCTTGATTGGGGTGGTGTTCCAGGATGTAACAAAATGGGAGAAGGTCCCTGTTCAGGAGAGGCTTTTTTATGCCATGGAGTATCCTATCGGCAAATCCAAAGAGATGCTGTCTGCGCTCGGGGGATTGCTTTCAAGGCTTTTTGGCGGTGCATCGGGAGCGGCAACTCAGGTCTCCGGGCCGGTGGGTATTGTCGTTGCCATCAAGACACAGATACGGCAAGGTTTTATTTATGGCATGACAGTGGTCATGTTTTTAAGTGTTATGTTGGGGCTGTTTAATCTGCTGCCCATGCCTGCATTGGATGGTGGTCATTTAATGTTCAGGTTGGTGGAGCTGATCACAGGGAAGAGGTTGTCCCAGAAAAAGGAGGCGAGGGTGCATCAGGTCGCGCTCTTATTACTCTTGGTCTTGTTTGTTTTGGTTACGGTAAAGGACTGTCGTGGGTTGTTTGGCATTTGAAGTTGGCGGGTTCAGGCTCCGTCACTGTTTGATCCTTTCTTTTATGGCTTTGTTCTGCATGGCGCAGTGTCAATCCGACTGTGTGAGGCGTTGTGGCCTGGATCCTGTTGAAGTCGACCTTAAACGTTACAAAAAGCAGAGGGAAGAGCTCTCACAGGAGACAAGTGAGTTGATGGCTCGTGTAGATGAGTTCGAAGACAAGGTCTTTGTAAATCAGCGTGCGGCCTTGGATCTTTTGCGGGCGGATCTCACCGAGAGAGCATCTCTTTTTGCCAGGAAGTTTGCGGGTATTAGCGTGGAGACCGATGTGGTGCGGGAGGTTTATGAAAAAGAGCTGGAAGGCTACAAAAACTTGGCCAAGGCATACAGGGTTCTTCAAAACGCCTTTGAAACCAACGACGCTTCATCCATCAGAGAGGGGCTTGAGTTACGCGAAAAGGGGTTGCGGTTGGTGAAAGGTTCGGAAATAGAATTGAACAAGCTGGAAAGAAAATACTGGCGACACCCATGAAATTTACTTGCGTACTTGCGCATTGACCTGTGGCGAGCATGATATTATTAAGATAAGATAAGATAGGATTAATCTTATTGATGGCTGTCTGTAGGTAGTTGTTCGTATATAGGTCTTTTAGGTAGCTGTCTGTAGGTAGTTGTTCGTATATAGGTCTTTTAGGTAGCTGTCTTTTAACAGTTGCCTCAGTAAAGAATGGAGTTTTTTTGATGTTAGTCCCCGATGGATTGAAAGGTCGGCTGGTTTGGTTGAATCGATTTGTTTTTTCCTGTGCTCTCCTGATAGCTTTTTTATCGGCGGGTAGTGGAGCAAGAGCAGACAATAAAAGTTTTTTCCAAGATGAACCGATAGCTTTCAAGAAGGCGTCGGTTTTCGATCATATAGAACAGTCTTATTTAAAAGGAGAGATAAACGAAGAAGAGAGAGTATATTATAGTTTGGCGGCCATTAAGGCGCCTCATCTGCTTCCGTTGAAGTGGCGGGAAGTTATTCGACGAGGGTTGCCTTCTTCCATGTCATATACATCGGTGTTTGTGGAAGCCGCTCAGATGATGCTACGCAAGAATGGGGTCTTCAAAGACAGTATCCAAGATTTGCTTCAGCCCCCGACGGGTTATGAGTTTGTGATCGAGGTTGAGGAGCCTCTGCCTTTCCGGGTCTTTTACGATGACTCTTACTACGAGGATCGCGCTCAGATGATGGCCGATGCCATGGTTTTTTCTCATGAGACGATTGTAGACGAGTGGGGATTTTGGCCTCCTTCGATAGATCCCGATTTAGGGGCGTATCACATATATGTAGACGACACCGGGATGGGTGGGGGAGCATACACCGCGCCTTACGCTATTGTGCAAGAGAACCCAAGAGCTGATATGTACACATATATCGTCATGGATAAGTCGCTCAATGAATGGTCGATCCCCGGGACCATGGCACACGAGTACAACCACTCATGCCAGGCTTCTATGGACGTATTGGAGCCCACGGCTTTTTGGGAAAACACCGCAACATATATAATGAGCCAGGTGTATCCGGCTTCTTGGAACTATACCATGGGGACTTTTCATTTTTTTCAGAGCAGGCCCTATCGTCCTCTGGAGTATATGATTCGTCCGAGTGATATGTATGAGTATGGTGGTGGGCTCTGGGTATATTTCATGTCCTATCTATACGGAGATGAAGATCCCAGATGGATAAGAGAGATGTGGGAAAGGTGTGTTCAAGAATCCTACCAGATTAATTATCCACACTACTTTGGAGTTTTGGACGAAGAGCTTCAATCTTCGGGCGGTTTTCAGGAGATGGTAAAGGTGTTTTCAGAGTATCGCTATTTCGCCAGTGAAGATGATGACGGTCAGCACCTTCCCGGGGCTGGTAGTTGGTGGGACGCATCTGTTTCCAAAGAAGCTTCTTTTTCAATGTCTAACTTGCCGGTTTTAAACCGGCGTCCTGTTGAATCAACGCAGCCTCAGCAGAACGGCTGCAACTATATTGAGGTGAGACTCAGCAGCTCAGAATACCCAATTTTATTCGAATTTGATGGTGAAGAAGACAAAGAATGGTTTGTACAGATTATGGGGGTTGAGACTGGGAAGGCGACTTTGTATGAAGAGATGATCCTGGACGAAGAGAATTCCGGCTCTGTTGAGATGGATGTTGGGTCGTTGGACAAATTGGTCATGGTAGTTTGTCATATGGGCGGTGAAGGGTATGATCCCAATATTTCAAATCAATG
>JAABSF010000197.1 GCA_011390535.1 Deltaproteobacteria bacterium
TCCGAGACTTATGAGGTGGATGAGTTGGTGTTGGAAAAGAGAGATTGGCCCGGCAGTAGGATCGTGCTGGTGGATCCTGATGATTTTGGTATTCACAGGTTCGATATCAGGGACAAGGTTTCAAAAAGATTGATTTTCAGGCAGGGGTTCGGTTCCTTGTTCAGCGAGTGGCAGTCTACGAGTGAGGCCAAGCGCAGGGAGAGAGCATTTTCGGAGTCAGTGAGGTTCCCTCGACCCAAGCGGCCGTTCATATTGGAAATCTTTACCCGTCGGCGTGATAACACAATGAGAATGGTATCACGCTTTGTTTTGGATCCTGAGCGTGCTCGAGAGGCTGCTGACCCGGGAGGTGGCAAAGTCAAGCCCATCAGACTTCGCGGAAAACGTCCACCGCACAAAGCTCTGGATGTGCTGATAATTGCCGACGGTTATCTTTCAGCCGAGGGTGAAAAAGCGCTGTCGGATGGGAAGCGGTTTACGGAAGTTCTTCTGAGTATCAAGGCGTTTGCAAAACAAAGTGATGGGATCAATGTGTGGCTTCTTACCCCTCCATCAAAGTCGTCGGGGGTCTCCGAGCCCAGAAAAGGGATAGAGTTGGACACACCCGTTGGGTTGTCCTTTAATACTTTGGGCTCACCACGCTACATGATGACACTGGAAAACAAGAAGATGAGGGCGTGGGCGGCGCTGGCCCCATACGATCAGATCTATTTGATGTCCAATACTTCCAGGTATGGAGGCGGGGGCATATATAATCTTTATTCCACCTTTCCGGCCGACAATGAATATTCGGAGTATGTTTATATTCATGAATTCGGTCACTCTTTCGGTGGTCTCGGTGATGAGTACTATGGCTCGCCGGTTGCTACAACCGAGTTCTATCCGCCTGGTGTGGAACCATGGGAACCAAATCTTACAAGGTTTTTGGAAGGCCGTTACAAGTGGTCGGATATGGTCTCTAAAAATACTCCGATCCCCACTCCGCCTGACCCCGAACGTTTTTCCGGAACGGTGGGTTTGTTTGAAGGGGCAGGTTACACAGGAAAAGGCATGTATCGTCCTGCCCTGGATTGTAAGATGTTTTCCAAGGCCTATGGGCCGTTTTGTCCGGTATGCTCGGAGATGATGAAGAGGCGGTTGACTCGATACACCCAATGAACGCGGGGATTTCCCAAAAAAGCGGGAGCGCATTATGCAAAGTGAGATATTTGTTCAAGCAGAAAACGATTTTGAGTCCTCGACTGAGAGAATAGATGTGAACAATCAAATGGGACAGGTTAGGGCGGTGGTTAGGCGTAAGAGAGGTATTTTGGGGAGATCTTTGCCGGCCACCATGTTGCATGCGATGGTGCTTTTTTCAATACTGGTTTTTGGTTTCTTCTTTTCCACGCGTGAGGTGGTCGCCGATGGCCGTAAAAGGTCCGGGGCGCGAACCGGGGAAGGTGGAATTAGGCCTGCAGGTACTTTGTCGAAAAATGGAAAAGATGAAAAAAATGAAAAAACCAGGACTGGCACAGGTAAGAGAAGAAAAAAGCGCAAAAGAAAGCAGTTGTCCGGAGGAGAGGCTTCGGGCTCGGATACCGGGGGGATAACCAAGAGGGCTCCATCTCTTGAACAGCGGACATACGATGTTCGTACAGACGGTAAGCGAGCCTATTTGGCTACTACATCGGGCTTAATAGTTTTGGATGTGACCAAAATACAAGAGCCCAAAAGAGTGGGCGGGCTAATGCTGCCCGATTCAGGGAATGGGTTAAGTTTGAGAAGAGGTCGCGTTTACTTGGCTCAAGGCAACTATGGATTGGTGGCTGTGGACGTCAAACGTCACAAATGGCCACGGGAGATAGGCCGTATTAAAACAAAGGGCGCCGCGCAAGGTGTCGCCGTAGTTCGTAATTATGCTTTTGTCGCTGATGGAGGCTCAGGGCTTGCGGTGGTGGACATACGCAAACCGTCGGACATGAAAACGGTCGCTCGGTTAAGTACCAAAGGATATGCATGGGATGTTGTTACCAAAAAAAACAGAGCCTATGTCGCCGCTGGGTCTTCAGGAGTTGCCGTTTTTGACGTCAGCCGACCCAAGACGCCACGCTTACTCTCAGTTGTGAAGCTGGACGCCGGAGAAGAGAAAGGTACCATTGGTGGGCGGGGGATTGGGTTGCAAGCCAGGGGCCTTGTGTTTGGCAGAGGGGGCCTTCTCTATGTCGCCGCCGGGAGCGGGGGGTTGGTCATCGTCGACATTTCTTCGGCCGCACCTAGAGTAGTCGGTGGTTTGAAGCTTGCTGATTTTGCTCGTGGTGTGACCGTATTGAACGAGAGAGGAAAGAAGGATAATGTCCTCGTTGCCGACGGTCAGGCAGGTGTGTTTTCCGTATCAGTGGAGAGAAAGGGGCGCCGGAAGAAGGGTAAAATTATCTCTAGGTTGAAGGGCAAGCTCAAGACAAAAATGGCGGTGAACAATGTTTTCGCCCTCAAAAAAGGAGGCAAAGGGTTGGTTTTTGTGGCGCATGACTCTGATGGTATGCTTATTATTGATACAAAAGGCCGTGGGAAGCAGCCTTTGAATATTTTGGGTCGATGGCCTCAGTCTAAATAAAAATTTGGTTGGATGACAAAGTATTGTACGAGAAGACACCATGAATAAGCTGAGCAAAGTGGGAAAATATAGACTCATCCGATCTTTGGGCCGGGGTGGCATGGGGGACGTGTGGCTGGCTGAACATGAAGGGCCGGACAGGTTTGTGCGAAAAGTTGCTTTGAAGCTGGTGGCACACGGGACAAGAGAAGATTCTTCTCTTCATCGCAGGTTATCCCGTGAAGCCCGGCTGGTGAGCAGGCTCACTCATCCGAATATCGTCGCTTTATACGATTTTGATAAAGACCTTGAGAGCGAGATTTTTTATCTCGCTATGGAATACATTGACGGGATGGATGGTAAGGAGTTGCTGTCACAGCTAAGACTTCGTGGCACCCGAGGGCTTCCTCTCTCGTTTGTTTATTATGTAGCCGGAGAATGTCTGGCTGCGTTGGCCTATGCTCATGGGTTGCGTGATGATGATGGAAATTTTCTTGAGATTGTTCACCGCGATGTGAGCCCTTCGAATATTTTGTTGTCTATTGATGGTAAGGTTAAGTTAACCGATTTCGGTATCGCCAAAAGCCGCAATCTGTCAGCGGTTACCACGGAAGATGTCTTTGTAGGCAAGATCCCCTATATGTCTCCCGAGCAAGTGGAGGACATCCCTCTGGATAGTCGATCGGATCTTTGGTCCTTGGGGGTGGTGTTATACGAGATGGCTACCGGGTTGCGTCTTTTTGCAGGGCGCACACCGGTGGAAAGGATGGCACAGATACTCGGCGCGGAGATTCCGTCGATTTCTAATCATTGTCCTGATTATCCTCACTGGTTTGCCGAGTTTATGGATAAGCTTTTGCAAAGAGATCGAGATTTACGATTTGAGAGCGCCGCAAAAGCTCTTGAGGTTTTGATGGAGCAAGGTGAGGCCATTAGCGGGGGGCAGGAGGTGGTGGGGAGATTGCTCACAAGTCTCAAAAGAGACGAAGAGGCGATTCCAATGGAAAGCCTCTCGCAAAGCAACAAGGTGTCGGCATCCCAACCTGCCGCGATTGCCTCTTTTGAGGCTTATAGGGGTGGTGTTGTTTCTGAAGATAAAGATCAAGATAGGGTTGAAGACATGGAATCCAGGCCGTCCGGTTATTTATTGCCCCATTTTGGAGGAGAAGCCGGACCGGAGGATATTCAGGATAGGAGCTCAGATGCTGCAGGTGGTGAGTTCCAAGCCGGATCGATGAGTGATCCACCGGAGGCAGTCGAAAGAGTGCCTTCTTCAGGGATGTCTCGTTCACAATTTAGGGAGGAAAAGAACTTCACGGTGAGGAGAGATGGCGAAAGAAATGCATCCGGCTCTGAAGTTATGGTGGGTCTGGAGAGCACGCAACTCGCAATACCGGCGACGGAGCAAAGCTCCGCCGAAGTTACTCTCCCCAGATGGACAACTCCCTTGTCTGTAGATTCTTTGAAAAAGGAAGAGTCGTCTCAGGAGATACATGTCGGGATGCGATTGAGGGATATGAGGGCTCCTTATGATGGGGAGACCGGTTTGTGGCGGTTGGTGAGCTATGTTAGTTCCGATTCGGTGCGGGGAACCGGCGAACACTCTGAATCTACAGTTCGTTTTTGGTTGCGGGAGATTCCCAGGAGCGTTTTTTCTTCAAGTGCAAGGCTCGAGGAATATGTTAACGCCACAAGTTGGCTGAGAGAGCCGGAGCGCGTGGGTTCAACCACTTTTTTGGGGCGGCATTCGGTTCAGTATGGAGATTTGATACCACACAACTCTGCACTGGTTCAGGATATCGAGGTTGATGGAGATGAACCCCCGGCAGGGTATCAGGTTGCTCTGGAGCCCGACGCATTTCCCCTTAATGAATTTTTGGATTTTGCCATAACAAGGCGCACCCAAGAGGAGCTGCGTCTCATGAAAGAGTGGGGGACAGACCTCGGTGATATTCATGAGCTTCATTTATGGATGACCATGAATATCCGGGTCGAGGTGGGAGTTGAAATTGCGAGACAGGTTTTGGCTTTGTTGGATGAGCTACATTCAAATGGGGATTGGCACGGTGCGTTGACTCCGGAGAGTATTCTTGTAAAAACCGTCTATCGTGCTCCTATCCCCGCAGAGGTAAAGGCAGTGTGCAGGCGGGAGAGACAATCATGTTGTCTTGAGCTCATGCCCAAGGTCAAGGTCGCCGACTGGTCACTAAGAGATGGTTTTATCGCTGATATCGAGGGCTCCCTGGATCGCTATGGTTTGGTAATGTCATCAGGCAAGCTTCAAGGTGACATAGGCGCGTTGAAGCCGGAGGAGATTCAGCATGCATTTGCTTTGGCTGCGCATCCTTTGTTTCTTTACGGTTCTCCACAGACCGGACGAGGAGAAGAGCCGGCCGGACCCTTTGATGATCTCTATTTCTTGGGTGTCATACTGTATGAGATTCTCACCGGACGGTATCCGTACAAAAAAAGAACTTCAGTAGCTTCTTTATCGCAACTGCTCGATTCAGAGTCTATCCCTGTAGAAGCGGATTGTTTGAATCCAGTGATTGGTAAGGCTTTGGCTTCCTTTGTGGACAGGGCGTTGGCAAAAGATCCACGTGAACGATACGAGTCAGCGCGGGACATGCGGGTTTCTTTGGAAGACATCGTGTTAGCGGGAGGGGCCAAGGTTTCTCCTGGTGAGCGTTTTGCCGGAACAACTCACGGCATGGAAGATTCATCGGAGCAGAGAGAGTGTCGAGGTAGTGTGCCGGTAATTCATGAGCTGCCGGGCGGAAAGTGTACTGGTGATCAAAAGAGTGATGAAGATGACGGCTCGACTAACGAAAGACAAACACATGAACGCTGAAAAGGAAACAGCACATCGGGTTTCAGAATTGCCTCCTTCTGGAAACAAGAGAAAAAACGGCGAAGCAGGTTCCGAAGGGCCTCGGCTTTGCGAATGGTGTGGCTGTGCTCATATTGAGAATACAGTTTTTTGTCTTAATACCGGATTGGCTATGAAGGGAGGGAAAGATGATTTCGTGGGTGCTGCCTTAGAAGAAGGGATCAGAGTAGTCCAGCCTCTATGGATGATTTATGGAAGCGCTTTTTACAAAGGGGCAGGAGACAATAATGAGCCGGTATTGGTGAAGAGGTATTCTGCAGGGTTTCTCCAACGTCAAGTTGCCATGGATGGATGTGCCGGCGCTCAAACAGATACGGATGTTAATGACAATCGTTATACACAAGGGGAGAGAAG
>JAABSF010000198.1 GCA_011390535.1 Deltaproteobacteria bacterium
AAGGTGTTCCAATTATGAATGAACACCCCTTCTTCGCACCTCAGACCCGCTTTGTCTTGGCAAACTGTGGTATCATCGATCCGCGATCCATTGAAGAGTATATCGCCCGGGGAGGCTATGAGGCGTTAAAGAAAACCCTTCAAAAAACAACCCCGGAAGAGCTCTGCGACGAAGTGGAGCAGAGCGGACTTCGAGGCCGCGGAGGCGGAGGGTTTCCAACAGGAAAAAAATGGAAGCTGACCCTCCAGGCGCCTTCGCACCAAAAATACATGATCTGCAACGCAGACGAGGGTGATCCGGGAGCATTCATGGATCGCGCAGTGATAGAGGGTGACCCGCACAGGCTTGTCGAGGGGTTGGCCCTCGCTGCATATGGCATAGGAGCTTCAAAGGCATATATCTATATCCGCGCCGAATACCCACTCGCCATCGCTCACCTCGACGAAGCTATTGAACAAGCTCACGATTACGGTCTGCTGGGCGACGACATTCAGGGCAGCGGGTTCAACCTCAACATTATCGTAAAAAAAGGAGCCGGTGCGTTTGTGTGTGGAGAAGAGACAGCCCTCATTCATAGCATAGAGGGCAAACGCGGGATGCCACGCCCTCGACCGCCTTATCCAGCTACAAGTGGGCTGTTCGGCAAACCAACAGCCATCAACAATGTAGAGACACTGGCAAATGTTCCCACCATCGTCAAGAAGGGAGCCGAATGGTTCGCCTCGACAGGCACCGAATACTCCAAAGGAACTAAAGTCTTCGCCCTCTCAGGCAAAGTAGCACACACAGGGTTGCTGGAGGTGGCCATGGGAACATCGGTGCGGGACATTGTGTTTGAGATCGGCGGAGGCACACCCGGCGGAAAGAAATTTAAGGCGGTACAAATCGGGGGACCTTCCGGTGGATGTATTCCCTCTCAGCATTTGGACATACGTGTAGACTACGAATCATTGAAAGAGGTGGGCGCGATGATGGGCTCGGGTGGGCTCGTGGTCATGGATGAAGACAACTGCATGGTGGATGTGGCCACTTTCTTCATGGATTTCATAGGACGCGAGAGCTGCGGAAAGTGTATCCCTTGCCGTGAGGGGACAAAGCGGATGCTTGAAATCCTGAAAGCAATCTCTCGGGGTCGACGGAATGAAGAGGGTGTGCAAGCTCTAGAGAGGTTTCGTGGAATTGTCTATCTGGAACAACTCGCGAGGGTCATACGAGACACCAGCCTGTGTGGTCTGGGGCAGTCGGCGCCTAATCCGGTCTTAAGTACTCTGCGCTGGTTCAAAGATGAATATGAAGCTCACATTTATGAGCGTCATTGTCCTGCAGGGGTATGCACAGAGTTGTTGGAGTATCGCATAGACGCGGATGCCTGCACAGGCTGTATGGTCTGCGTAAAAAAATGTCCGGTCGATGCTATTATGGGTGCAAAAAAGAGCCCCCACTACATTATCCCGGATAAATGTATCGGCTGTGGATCATGCTTGGATGCGTGTCGCTTTAACGCTGTCATCGCAGAATAGGAGACAAAGAAAACATCATGATCAATATAGAAGTCAACGGAAAGAAAATCGAAGCTCGAGAAAATGAGCTGTTATTGTCGGTGCTGCAACGCGAAGGGATTAATGTCCCCACTTTGTGCAATATGAGTGACCTTCTACCCACCGGCTCATGCCGAATGTGCGTCGTGGAAATTGAGGGACGGGAAAACCTTGTCCCGAGTTGTGCCTTCCCGGTCTATGACGGAATGAAGGTATCCACTCACTCGATTCGAGCAGTGGAAGCGCGTAGAACCATCATAGAATTGTTGCTTGCAAATCATCCCGATGATTGCCTTTACTGTGTCCGGAATGGTGACTGTGAGCTACGCAAACTCTCGGACGAATTGGGGATCCGCAGCCGGCGCTATTCCGGCACAAGAAAAAACTATAAACTCGACCTTTCAAGCCCCGCCATAGTAAGAGATCCGGCGAAATGCATTCTTTGCGGTAAATGTGTGAGGGTTTGCGAAGAGGTTCAGGGTGTCTCTGCCATAGATTTTGTGAACCGTGGGTCCGATACCATAGTGAGCACCACATTTGATCAAGGAATAAATGTGTCGAGCTGTGTCTTTTGCGGTCAGTGCGTTGCAGTATGCCCGACAGGGGCGCTGGCGGAAAAATCCCAAATCAAAGAGGTGGTGACTGCGCTGGATGATCCGAAAAAAGTTGTGGTGGTCCAACACGCTCCCTCGATATCAGTGACCCTGGGAGAAGAGTTCGGCATAAAGCCGGGCACCGATATCTGGGGTGTCATGACCGCTACCCTTCGCAAACTAGGCTTTGACAAGGTTTTTGATACTGCGTTTTCAGCAGATCTTACCATAATGGAAGAGGCGGCTGAGCTGGTTCAACGAATTCGAACCGGCGGTAAGCTTCCTATGATGACAAGTTGTTCCCCGGGGTGGATCAAGTTCGTTGAAGAGTTTTATCCGGAGATGACGGAGAACCTCTCCACGGCAAAGAGCCCCCAACAGATGTTGGGCGCAATCATCAAGAGCTATTACGCTGAAAAGATCGGAGTGGATCCTAAGAATATCTACTCTGTATCCGTCATGCCTTGTACGGCCAAAAAATTCGAGGCCGGCCGTCCCGAGATGGCACAAGACGGAATTGCCGATGTCGACGCGGTGCTTACCACAAGAGAGTTGGCCCAGTTGATAAGAATGAGGGGTATCGATATCAACTCTGTTGAACCCGAACCCGCCGACAACCCATTCGGCGTGAGAACCACTGCGGGGAAGCTTTTCGGAGCATCCGGCGGAGTCATGGAAGCTGCACTCCGCACCGCCTATTACCTAATAGAAGGAAAAGAGTTGGAAGATCTGAAGATATCATCACTGCGAGGGTTCAAGGGTATCAAAGAAGCTCATCTCACCATTGGAGACAGAGATGTTGGTGTAGCTGCGGTGAGCGGGCTTATGAACGCGAAAAAGCTCTTGGATGAAATCAAAGCGGGTCGAAGTGACCTTCACTTCATCGAAGTGATGACCTGCCCCGGCGGATGCATAGCCGGCGGCGGACAACCAAGGGCCTCCGACACGGAGAGGCTGAAAGCCCGAATGAAGGCGTTATATAAGATCGACCGCGACGAAGAAGTCCGCACCTCACATTCCAATGAATCAGTAAAACAACTTTATGATGAATTTCTTGAAAAACCATTGAGTAAAAAGAGCCACGAAATCCTGCATACGCATTATAATAAGAGGGATGTTTATCGATGATGGGCAACTGTTGAACAGAGATAATTCGATATTAACAGAGGAAGACGGGACAGAAGAGTCCATAAATCAGAGAGATAAAACACCATGAACAGCGGCAAAAACGACATTCCTCTCATAACTACGAAAAAAGAGCTCTGTAGAGTTTGTTACACTTGTGTGCGTGAGTGCCCGGCAAAAGCCATTCGCATCGCCGGCGGACAAGCCGAGGTGATACCCGAGCGTTGCATAGGTTGCGGTAACTGTGTCCGAGTCTGTAGCCAGGGTGCCAAAGCGGTTTTGGACACAAAAAATGAGGTCCTGGAGCTCCTCGGCTCAGATAAGCGTGTAGCAGCGATTCTGGCGCCAAGCTTTCCGGCCCAGTTTCAAGAGGACTATAAAACTTTGGTGGGACGAATCCGAGCACTGGGATTCGACCTTGTATGCGAGGTTGCTTTTGGAGCCGACCTGGTTGCCCGTGCTTACAAAAAGCTTTTAGAGGAAAACCCGGAAGGCCGCTATATCGCCACGACATGTCCGGCGGTGGTAGGATATGTAGAGCGTTATCACCCTGCCCTCACCGGTGATGTAGAACAAGAATATGACAAGCAGGAAAACGACTCAAAACACCAACCGGTAGGCGTCCTTGCCCCAATCGTCTCTCCCATGGCGGCCACAGCGCGTGCGCTCCGAAAAAAATACGGCAAAGATCTGAAGGTTGTATTCATCGGCCCATGCATAGCCAAAAAAGCTGAAGGAATAGATGACAATGGCGAAAGAGATGTGGACGCCGCCATCACATTCCTTGAATTAGATGATCTGCTGCAAGAAAAAGGAGTTCGAGAGAGCAACGTTGCCTCAAACTTTGATCCACCTTATGCAGGGCTTGGGGCGCTGTTCCCAATAAGCCGTGGGATGCTTCAGGCTGCCGGGATCAAAGAAGATCTAATGGAGGGTGATGTGGTGACGGCCGACGGCCGAACAAACTTTATCGAGGGAATTAAGGAGTTCGCAAGCGGAGATCTTGACGCGAGACTTCTTGAGACCCTCTCATGCAGCGGCTGCATCATGGGTCCCGGGATCTCCACCGAAGCCCCGCTGTTTCGACGGCGGGCGTGGGTGGCTCAATACGTTCGCAAGCGCAAGGAGGAACTCGATCAAGAGGAAATCACCGCCCAATATGAAGAGTTCAAAGATCTGGATCTGACCCGAAAATTCCGTGCAAAAGATCAAAGAATTCCCATCCCCGATAAAGAAGAGCTGGAAAAGATCATGGCCAGGATGGGAAAGTATGATCCAAAAGACGAGCTCAACTGCGGCGCCTGTGGATACGACACATGCAGAGAGCACGCTTTAGCGATATACAAAGGGCTGGCCGAAAGCGAAATGTGTCTACCCTACACTATCGATCAGCTAAACACCACTGTTGACGAGCTGGCGGTCTCCAATCGGGCGCTCGCCGACACCCGGGAAGCTCTCATCCAATCGGAGAAAATGGCGAGCATGGGGCAACTGGCCGCAGGCATTGCTCACGAAGTGAACAACCCTCTGGGTGTGGTGTTGATGTACGCTCACATTCTTCTGGAAGAAGCCGGCGATGACAACAAAAACAGCGCCGACCTTAAAATGATCGCCGAACAAGCTGATAGGTGTAAAAAGATAGTAGCGGGGCTTTTAGACTTTGCCCGTCAAAACAAGGTGCAATTACAAAAGAACAATCTAAATGAGCTTGTAGAGCATAGTGTCAAACTCACTCAAGCGCCCCAAGACGTACAAGTTCACATCGAACACCAAAGCGGAGATATAAGGGTTGAATTGGACGCCGACCAGATCACTCAAGTCATCACTAATCTGCTTACAAACGCATATGCCGCAATGCCCGATGGCGGTGACCTCTGGGTGAGGACCTTCCGGGATAATGTCTATGCCGGGTTTGAGGTTGAAGACACAGGTGTCGGGATACCGGATGAGATTAAATCAAAGGTCTTTGAACCTTTTTTCACGACAAAGCAAATCGGCAAAGGAACCGGGTTGGGGCTGGCGGTGACATACGGCATAGTGAAAATGCACAGGGGAGATATCAAGATTGAATCCAACAGTGATCCCAACAAGGGCAAAACCGGAACAAAATGCACGGTAAAAATACCTATAGAAAGCCAAAACGAATAAGAGGAGACGGGAGTATATTGAAATGCAGAATTATAATAACAAGACGGCGCTCGTTGTTGACGACGACCCGGACTTTCTGGAGCAGCTTGGAATTCAACTCTCCTCCATGGGTTTTGAAGTAGTCAAGAAAAGCACCCAAGAAGAGGCACAGGAGTATATTGAAAACACACGCCCTGATGTTGCCTTCTTGGATTTGATGATGGAAAACATGGACGCCGGTTTCGTGCTTAGTTACGAAGTAAAGAAGAGATATCCCCAGACCCCGGTGATTCTGGTGACCGCCGTGAGCAGCGAGACCGGAATGGAGTTCGACGCCACCACCCAAGACGAAAGGACGTGGATCAAAGCCGACGTAATCTTGTCAAAGCCCGTGCGGCTCGAACAACTCCAAAAAGAACTGAACAAACTGCTGA
>JAABSF010000199.1 GCA_011390535.1 Deltaproteobacteria bacterium
CTTTATGCATTTTCTGCCCTAACCTTGAGCGCAAACTTACAAAAGAGTTCTAAGATTACACGTCTTTAAACGGGATTTCAAGTATTTGATGGGAGGTATGCCGACTGGGAAAGTATGCAATGTGGGTTTTTTGGTCGGCTTGAAGGCCGGGTATAGGTGTGCTAGATTTTCCTCCTTTATTGATTCTTTCAGAATTTATGCCCTATGCATGAATGTTTGATTTGTGCGGTTATTCGATCGGTGTCCAAAGGAAAAGGGTTCGCCGGATACAAGAAAAAAGCATGGGAGTGTTCGTGATGATAGAATGTTTTGAAACGACGAGAAAAACCAGCGGTGGTACCGACATTATCGACATCTCATCGGATGTGGTGGCTTTTGTCCGAAAATGCGGGATCAATGAAGGCTTTGTTGTCGTTTTTATTCCAGGTTCGACTGCGGCGGTGACTACCATCGAATATGAGTCAGGTGCTGTTGAAGATTTAAAGGGGGCCATAGAGAGGATGGCTCCACGGGACATTTCTTACGCTCACGATGCTCGTTGGGGTGATGGAAACGGTTATTCCCATGTCCGCGCAGCGATGCTAGGTCCATCTCTATGCGTGCCCATTATCGGAGGTGATTTGATTCTGGGAACTTGGCAACAGATAGTGCTTTGTGATTTCGACAATCGCCCACGTACTCGTCGGATTCTAATCCAGGCGAGCGGCAACTGAGAGATCTTATGAGTTCTCCGAATTTTGGTTCTTCACATATCGATCCGTGCTCGGACACCGCCGGTGAAAAAGACACAAAAAGCAGCGACGGTAAAAAGACAGTACGAGAGCTGTTGGAGCTTTCAGATCTGGAAGCCTCTCGTCTGGTCTTTGGTGTTAACGGGCGTCATCTTGATTTGGTGGAGAGATTTTTTAGAGTCCGCGCTCATGCGCGTGGTAATCGTATTACGCTGGTGGGTAGTGAGAATGCTGTAGGGATGGCCAAAGATCTCCTCCAACAGCTATACGATATGGCCAAAGATAATCTCTCACTCGCACCGGCTGATGTTAAACGGGCGGCACAGACTCTCATGGATAAACGGTCTGCGAATTTGAAAGATATTTTTGACGACACGATATTGGTCTGCAACCGTGGAAGAAAAATAACACCCAAGGGTCTCGCTCAGAAGCGTTATGTAGACTCGATGCGAAAACGGGATATTGTGTTTTCCATCGGGCCGGCGGGGACAGGAAAAACCTATCTCGCCATGGCCATGGCTGTGCGGGCTTTGAAAGACAGGCATGTAAAGAGAATAATCTTGGTAAGGCCTGCGGTGGAGGCTGGAGAAAAATTGGGGTTTCTCCCTGGTGACATGCTCGAAAAGGTGAACCCATACCTGCGCCCACTCTATGACGCACTGAATGACATGATGGATTTTTCACAGGTGCATCAGTTAATTGAAGATGGACGTATCGAAGTGGCGCCGCTGGCTTTTATGAGGGGACGCACTCTGAATGATTCCTTTGTGGTGATGGATGAGGCTCAAAACACCACAACGGATCAGATGAAGATGTTTTTGACAAGATTAGGTTATGATTCAAAGGCTGTAGTTACTGGTGACATAACACAGACGGATCTTCCGGATGGCTGTGTCTCCGGGCTTGTGGAGGCCTATCGGATTTTGAAAGATATAGACGATATCGGTTTTTGTCATTTTGATGAGCGAGACGTTGTCCGTCACCCTTTGGTTCAGAAGATTATCAGGGCCTACGAGAGTTATCAGCACAAGCCTTTGAATGGAGGTTTGGAAGGTGAGCGATCCAAAGAAGAGAATCGGGTGTCAAGGGGAGGGTCAGGGGAGAGACGTGGTTACGAAGAGGATGCCGGGGAGAATATGGTAGAAGATGGAGGAGAGGACATCGGAGATTGACCATGAGCAACGACATGAAACAGTTGATCTGCGACACCCCGGATTCTCTAATTGAGTTGATGAGGGTGGACCCGGGGCTCGCTCCATACAAAGCTCGTCGTCTCGCCGAATATGTCATTGAGGCGAGGTCGAGTGCGGCATCAGTTTTGTTGATTTGGCCGGATCTTTGGAAAAATGTAGAATCCTTTCAGAGTCTTATGCAACACTATGCTCACGAGGCTTGTCAGACTGTTTTGTTGGGGGATGAACACGATTTTGACGCGCTCATGGTGGATGTAGCAAGGACTCGCTTGTTTTGTTGGGCGTTGCCTATTGGAGTTGCGAGGTTGCGGACGAATCTGAAGACAATGTTCGCGGACATGGTGGAGCGTCACCTGGTGACTGACCAGCAGAAACTCGTAGCCCGATATCGATATGAGCTGGATGAGTTGGTGGCTATAGCGAGATCTCTCTCTTCTGAACAGGAATTCAATCGCCTGCTCGAACTCATATTGGAAAAGAGCCGCTACATCACCGGCGCCGACGCCGGTTCTGTTTACGTGGTTGAGGAAGGAGATGAAGGCAAACCTGTTTTACGCTTCAAGATCACACAAAACGATTCCGTAAAGACTGACTTTGCAGAGTTTACTATGGAAGTCTCCGAGAGATCTATTGTGGGAAACTCTGTGTTAAAGGGCGTGAGTATTAATATCCCGGATCTTTATTCTGATGAGGATGATAACCCGTGGAGCGCCCATCACGATAGGAGTTTTGATAAGAGAATGGGTTACGAGTCGCATTCCATGTTAACTGTGCCCATGATCGACCATCGCTCAGACGTGATAGGGGTGATCCAGATTATCAACCGAAAAAGAGATCCAAGCGCTAAACTCCAGAAACCGGAAGATTTCCAAACGCAGGTTGTTCCCTTTGACGAGAGAAGCGAGGAGCTGGCGCTCTCTCTGGCCTCGCTTGCCGGAATAGCCTTGGAAAATACACTCTTGTACAGTGAGGTTAAGAGGCTCTTCGAGGGGTTGGTGGAAGCATCGGTGGCGGCGATAGAATCCAGAGATCCAACAACATCAGGTCATTCAAAACGTGTAGCAGAGCTTACCTGCGCTCTAGCCCGGGAGGTGGACAGTTGCACTGAAGGTTCATTGGCCTCGGTGCGTTTTACAAAAGAACAGATCAAGGAGATCAAATATGCCGGTCTGTTGCATGATTTTGGAAAAGTAGGGGTTAGAGAGCATATTCTCGTTAAGGCGGATAAACTGTATCCAGAGGAAATGGCCGTCATTAAGTGGCGTTTCGATGCCATAAAGAGGTCACTGGAAGCCGATAGATACAAGCGTCGAGCGGCTGCTTTGGAGGATGCACTCACCAAGTCGCTCCCTCCGGCTGAAGTTTACAATGAATCTTCGGCTGATGATAAAGCAGGGAATGGCAACCAAGAGCTAAAAAATATTCTGGAAGCACTGGATAAGGAGTTCCATCAACGAAGAGAGACTATCGAGAAATATTTCCAAGTTATTCAGGTTGCAAACCGCCCCAGTGTTCTTCAAGCTGAAGCATCTGAAGCGCTTGAGGAGATCCGGCAGGGAGTTTTTAGTGACGCGGACGGCGGAGAGCACCCGCTGTTGAGCCAAAATGAGCTGAAGGCGTTAATGATTCCCCGCGGCAGCTTGACTCACAGCGAACGCGAGGAGATTCAAAGCCATGTTGAACACAGCGGCAACTTTTTAAGGCTGATTCCTTGGGGCAAGAATTTACATCGTGTGCCGGAGATAGCATCAAAACACCATGAGATGATGGATGGTTCAGGTTATCCTAAAGGGATTACGGCTCAAGAGATCCCTGTAGAGGCCCGGATGATGGCAATCGCGGATATTTTTGATGCCCTCACGGCGTCTGATAGACCATACAAAAAGGCCATGCCTGTAGAAAGGGCGCTGGCGATAATAGAAGAAGAAACGGAAGCAGGGAAATATGATCCCGAGTTGTTCCGTTTATTTGTGGAGAAAAAGATTTATCGGCTCTCATTAGAGCTGAATCAGAAATAAGATCGCAGGACGGGATGGATCAGCGCACGAATCCCGAAGTTGTTTTTGAGTCAGCCCCCTTAGAGTCGAAGAGTTGAAATGAGTTGACTATGACTGAACCTACTGAGAGCACACCCAAAATAAGTCAACGAGTTCTTTCAGCGTTGTCTTCAGGTTTGACGGCTCTTTTGAAGAATCGAGTAATTCAGGTTGTGTTGGTGGCTTTGTTTGCAGCGGGGGCCTCATTGGTGTTGACCCCGGGATTGCGGCGTAAGGGCCCTGAGTTGTCTTCTTCAGATGTTGGAGATCTTGCAAAAAACGACATAAAAGCATCCAGGACCTTTCAATATATTCCCCCTGCCGACGTTTTAGAGCAGAAGCGGGACGAAACCGCCTCTGAAGTTCTTACTGTATACAATTACTATCCCGAGCGCCTCAGATATGCATACGAAAGCTTATCCATGGCGTTTTCCAAGGCTTTCGAGAAGGAGGGGCTTTATCGCGAGAAAACCCGGGAAGTAGATTCGGAGGCTGTTGAAAAGAAGGAAGGAGATGATTCGGAGAGAGAGAGCGTGACTCGAAAAGCCGGCGGAAAGGATTCTCGAAGGAAGCCGGTTGCAAAGAAGATAAGACGCCGAAGCGGCTCCTCCAAAACGAACGACACTGCGGGCAAGAAACGAGACGGAGAAAAAAGGTCTCGTGATACGAAAAAGCAAGAACCGGGCCAAGAGAAAGTTGGTGTGGAGGTAGGGAAACAGAAAGACACACAGGCCAAAAAGGTTTTGGATCAGGGCAAGGTCAAAGAAGCGCAAGATGAACGATGGAGTGTTTTTAACAAGACATTCAACGAACGTTTACAAGCTCGGACGAATATACGACGGCTCCTCGATCGTGAGAGCTTCAATGTGCTCTACGATTACGCCATGCAGCAAGAAGAGGGGGACGAGAGGCTGGAGGTTGCGCTGAGGATGGTGTTGTTGGATGACGCTTTTTTGGACAATAAGTATGTACGCAGTGCTCTGGAGTTGAAAACCGATCTCGGCCAAATCCAGAAACGGATTTTGATGCGAACCATCAGGTTTAAGCCGGACTCTGATCGTAAGGAGGTAACTCGTGAGGAGGTGATCACCAACCTTACTATGATCAGGGAGCTGCGGGATCTTCGTGACCGTGTAACGTTGAAGGTGTCCGGGTTGCCCGGCTTTTCAAAGCCTTTGAAAAAAGCTTTGTCTCGGATGGTGAGGCTGGCGCTTGTAGAGAACATGGTCCGTGATGATGAAGAGACCGCCGCACGTCGTCAGAGAGCGCGCCGCAAGATCGCAGCAAGGCCCATAACATACGTCAAGGGGCAGCTTCTTGTTCGAGCGGGCGAGCGGATTACACAAGATCACCTGCTCGTAATATCTGCTATGGAGGGAGATCCTTCGATGACCGGCCCTTGGCAGGTGGCTGCAGGGATGGCGCTCTTTGTGCTCTTATTCTTTTCAGTGGTGATCTGGTACGGACGGAGGCACTTAGACGATTTCCGAATAAATCACCGCGACATGTTTGTGAGTGGCGTGATCCTTCTCGGGCTCATGGCTTTAGCGGATGTTTTGGGTACTTTGGCGTCGGTTCTTGAGTGGCCTCCATCTCTTGTACAAATGTTTATGCCGGTGGCAGCCGGATCGGCCCTTTTAAGGCTCTTAATAGGAGGACCAGCGGGGATACTCTTCAGTATAGGAGCAGCAGGACTCTGTGCGATGGCGATGGACGGAGGAGTGAGTACGGTGATGTACTTATTCATCGGTAGTCTGGTAGGAGCGGGAGCCGTGGCAAAGGTGCAGACACGGTTTGTTTTGTGGCGCGCCGGCGCATTGGTGGCCCTGGTAAATGTGGT
>JAABSF010000200.1 GCA_011390535.1 Deltaproteobacteria bacterium
AGCGGTTATCCCCCACCAATAGGTAGATTACCCACGTGTTACTCACCCGTGCGCCACTTTAATTACGCCCCGAAGGACGCTTTCTCGTACGACTTGCATGTGTTAAGCCCGCCGCTAACGTTCGCTCTGAGCCAGGATCAAACTCTCCACTTTAAAAGTATTGAGTTTTCCGGAGATAAGCTCTCCGGAGGCTCTATCATTAGAATACAATCACAGAGTGTTAACCCACTCAAAGAACTTTACGATAAAGTTATTCGGTGGAATTCAATTTCATCGCACCACTATTCAGCTTTCAAAAATCGAAACTTGGTCCCGGAAAACTCCGGGCATCCAAAGCCGTAATTTTATCGCAATCACAAAAAAGGTCAAGACTAGATTTTCATCATCTGAACTTTTTTTGCATCACGAAAAGGAGGACTAAGTCTCTCCTAAACAAACCCTGTGAAACAGGGTAGCAACCTCGACTCGAAAAAGCCTCTATAACTTTCTTTCCCGAGGTTGAAGAGGGCTGATAGCATCTACCGAAAAACTCGTCAACCTAAAAAACGAAAAAAATTCAGCTCGGACAAAATAGCGCAACCCTGCGTAATCTAACAACTAAATGCCTGCTTGTTGAAAAAACAAGGGGTTTTTGAAAAAATTTTTAGAAAAAAGTTGTAGTTATTCCACGAAATAAGATCGGATTCTTCGCCTGTGAGTATACTCTCGTTCAGAACGAATGGAACTTTAAGCTTGGAAAGGCTTCGTGTTGAAGATAAAACATCAGAAAATGAACCCAAAACCAAGCGACAACATAGCAAAGGATAATAGATGTAAAGGTATCTACCTTGAGCCCTATTGGAGAGGATCACATAAAAATTTCGCTGAATCTCTTGAAAAACACTCTTCTTTTGATTTTCTTTTTTTAGCGCTTCCGGGAAATCATTGGAAATGGAGAATGCTGGAGAGCCCACTCATGTTCTCCCGCACCCTCAAAAGCGTCGCCCTTGAAGATTACAGCTTGGTTTTTGCAAGCTCATACGTTCCTTTAGCACAGCTCTCCGGTCTTGTTCCTTCCATGGCGAGACTCCCTTCAATACTGTATTTTCATGAAAATCAGTTTGCATATCCAATCACCAGTGAAACAAAACCTGCGAATGATTTTCACTATGGTTTTATACAGGCTGTCTCTGCATGTGCAGCCACTATATGCTTATTTAACAGCGCTTTTAACCGAGACACTTTCTTGGAACATCTCGCAGAACTTGTTTCCAAGCTTCCTGCACCAAAGCCAAAAGAGATTGTTTCCTCAATCGCAGAAAAAAGCAGGGTATTAGGTGTTCCCGTTGATATTACTCCAGCGGTAAAAACCCAAGAAATGTTGGATTCTCAACAAAACGGCATTCGACCGGCAGGCGCTCCCTCCGACACAATTCAAAAGAATCAAGATAGTGAACTCGGGCCGATTATTGTTTGGCCTCATAGGTGGGAAACCGACAAAAACCCTGCATCCTTTTTTGAGGCTCTCTTGGAGCTGAAAAGACAAAAAAAGAAGTTTCGCGTCATCGTGTGCGGTGGAGCTACAAAAAACCCTGAAATGAAGAATCTTTTCCAAACATGCAAAGAAACTTTTAGAAAAAACTCCCTGCATTGGGGTTATGCGGATTCCAGACAGGAATACCGGTCACTCTTGTCGATATCACATATCGCTGTTTCAACCGCAAAACATGAGTTTTTCGGCTTGGCCATGATGGAAGCCTGTGCTCTGGGATGCCGGCCTCTTGTACCCGATCGATTAGCCTATAAAGAACTCTACCCTGAGGAGTACCGCTATTCTACACAACAAGAGTTGATTTATGCGCTCGGCAGGCTATGCGATGACTGGACAAATAAAAAATTAAACCTCGAAGACATCAAAAGAAAAGCAATGAAAGTGAGTCGCCCTTTCCTCGCTGAAAATATTTGCCCTAAATATAACCGCCTATTCAACGAATTGAGTTTTTCCGGTTAAAGTTTTTCGCGGAGAGGTTTGTATTGTTTTGCCCTCTCTTGTCCACGCAACACCCGCAAAGCACCATCTCTCAGTCCATCCATCTCTCGTTCGCCCGGATAAAACGTAATACCTATTTTTAGGACCGACAAATAGCTTCGGATCTTTTCGCGCAAAATAGCGGAGAGAGCCATTCCTCCGGTTACAATTATTTGATCGATCGGTCGGCCCTTAAATTTCGGTACATAAGAAGATATCTCAGCTGTAATCTGCTCCACCATAGCCTCAAAAACCAAAACAGCTTTTCTATCGTCTCTTTCTATTCGCTTTTCTACCTGACGCAGGTCATCGGTTCCAAGATAGGATTTTAACCCTCCTTGTCCCGTTAGTTTCTTTTTTAGTTCAACTTTAGAGATACCGGAGTAGCAAAGATCAATAAGGTCCATTCCCGGCAAAGTGCCGGCACGGTTTGGAGACATAGGTCCATCAAAAAGAGCATTTTTTACTTTAACGCATCGCCCGCCGATATGGGCACCCACGGAAACACCTCCCCCGAGGTGGGCCACTATCAAGTTTAAGTCGACATATTCTCTGCCGTGCTTTTCCGCATATAATTTGGCTGCTGACTTTTGGCTCAGAGCATGCCAGGTGGCCTCTTGTTCTGATTCCTCCAACCCGGTGATGCGGGAGGTCTCATCCAGTTCGTCCACCACCGGCGGATCTACCACAAATGCGGGTTTACCTTTTATGGAGGCGAGCTTATGGGCCAACCATGCGCCGAGGTTAGAAGGATGAACACCACCGATGCCCTCCGCCGTATGTTTGAGCATCATATCATCTATGGCATAAGTCCCCCCGGTAACGGGAAGAATCAAACCTCCACGACCAACCACCGCATCAAAATCATCACTCCCCACCTCATTTTGTAAAAACTCATTGATTTGTTCCAGGCGATAATCAAGCTGATGAATAAAACTGTCGCATCCTTCATATTCACCGGTTTCATGAGGAATCTCCTTTCCGGCAACCACATCCAGACCTTCATAAAAAGCCAACTTCGTAGACGTGGAGCCTGGGTTTAAAGCTAAAACCCTGTAACGAGGGAAAAAGTGATCTACCGGAGTGCGAGTGTAGGCAGGAGATTTAAACCACCTTAAAATAAGCGCCTTAGCACCTAGGACCAACTGCTCGGAGCTGCTTTGCCGGGAAAAATCCAACGCCCTGGAGTCAATGCCCCCTATAAACAACACAATTCGAGCATCAGGATAGCGGGTAGAGTATATGTGATAGAGGACATTTCCAACATCCAGAGAAGGCACGACAAGGACATTTGTCCTGCCGGCCGCAGGGTGCTGCGAGTGAGCATCTTTCAGCTTTGTCCGAGCCGCCGACTCTGATAGAGCAACGCTGGCCTGGAGCTCCACATCTATGGAAACCGAATCATAAAATGGATCAGACTCTCTTAGCTTCAATAACCGCTCTTTAATTAAGGGTTCGGCGTTTCTAACCCTCATTACAGATGGTCCCTGTCCCGAGCCACGCGTGGAATATGAAAGCAGCGCTCCGTTGACAGACGGAAGAATATTAGTGGGAATCAAATCTCTCATGGTTTTGCAGCTTCCCACAGCGATATCAGCGAGCGCCTCGGGCGACGGTTCCGGGCTCAATGCCACATCAGCCATCATCATGAGATTTTTTTGGTAAACCCCCTCCGGATGATCATCCGGTAGAGCAAACAACGCCATCTCATAAACCGTCCCTCTTTTGGGAAAGATCCGCAGACAGGGAAGAAAAAACTCTCTGGAGGTATGTGTCAACCCTCCCAAAACCGCATCACAATATCCAAACTTAACCAAGAGAATCGAAAGATAAACAGCATCGTGCATCAACTCACGAGCCCTATGGATGGTCATCTCCCACCGATTCCCCTTGCTCGTCTCATAGAGAGCGCGGGCCATCTCTTCTAAAAGCTCCTTTTCCAAACCCGGGCTCTTGGGATTAAGAATGCTCACCCGATTCAAAAACCGATTCAACGAAACCCCATGCGCCGTACCATCGACTATCTTTTTTTCTATAACTTCTCTTCTCCCCACCAGGACGACGTTGGCACAAGACAAGAGTTTTGACGCTCCATTGATTACCCGATGGTCCTCTCCTTCCGGGAAAATGAGCGTCGGTTTGGGTTTATCTATCCCGCGCAACTGTTCGTCTATACAAGCTTCCAGATCGAACATTGTCTAATTCCTTTCACTTTAGCCCAAAATAGGGAACGCTGAACTGCAGATGTAGTAAGATATTTTTCTTTCTATAGATTATGTGCCGGAACAAACACAAGACTATTCGAAATTCAAATAACATCTGAAAACTTTGACTTTTTCAAAAAAAAAGGAGCAATCCTTTGCGGAAGAATCGGCCGGCTCTGCGAGCATGATTGTCCGGATCTGAATGAGATCTTGTTGAACAAATAGAATCTAATCGGTTGGCGTGGCGTCTTCAGTCTCTCCGGGTGGGCTGGTAAAAGATAGACAGATCCCTGTCTCGGGCTGACACCATCTCTCCGGCGCGCCGGGGGTGTTACAATCGTCGTGGGTTTCGCAGCCTCCTTCAATGGAATCACCGGTATCGCAGGCTCCGGCAAAAAAACCAAAAAGAAGAAACATCGCAGCAGCGAAAAGCATTCCGACTGTTCTCATTTCAGAAAAAACCCTCTTTTTTAATCTCTGTAGACTCTTTGTTAATTTTTACATCCGCTCAATCACAAAACCAAAAAGAGCGCTTCCAAGATCAAAGCCTGTGAATATCTACATTGTCAAAGGCAAAATAATTGATGCCATAAGAGTCATCGCCGGTAACCCGGAAACGGACCTTCACCGTTGAGCTGTCTGAGCAAGGATCTAACCAAGAGGTCTCTTCACCCGGCTCATGGGTCCCCTGGCTCTGATTCCACCCGGTAAAGCTCGACACAGAAACCCAATCAACTCCATTCGAGGTACATTCAATGTACAAATTATTATTTCCTGTTCCGTCAAAATCAGAAAACGCTAACTGAAAGACCATGTCCACCGCGTAACACCCCTCCAAATCAATAACAGGAGAGGTCAAAGTGTAGGAATAATCATAGGCCCTTGGAGACCAGCTAAAATGTGCATGGTACGAAGTATTCCAAATATAATCTGTTGAAACATACCAATTGTCTACAGCCGAAGCGGTCCACCCCTCCCAACCTCCCGTCTCCCAGTCCGTATAAAGAGCGTGTGGGCAATCATCGGGACAGCTGCAATGGCTCTCTGAGGCTGCGCATACCCCATCTCCACAGACATCGCCGCAGTCTTCCGGGCAATTCACTGAATTCTCCGAACCGTTGCAGCACCCGTCTCCACACACCGACCCACAGTCTTGATGGCAATTACAAGTGTTCTCGCTTCCGTTGCATACCCCGTCGCCGCAACTTGTCCCACAATCCTGCCAACAATTCGCGGAGTTTTCCGAGCCATTGCAACAACCATCCCCGCAGCTTGTTCCACAATCCTGCCAGCAAGTGCAAGTGGTCTCGCTGCCGTTACATACCCCGTCTCCACAGGTTGTGCCGCAATCCTGTGGGCAATTAGAGGAGGTCTCATCACCATTACAAGCCCCATCCCCGCATACCGTACCGCAGTCTTGTGGACAATTTGTCGAGGCCTCCGATCCATTGCAACATCCATCTCCACATACCGAACCGCAATCATCAGGGCACGAACAGGTGTCCTCCGCTCCGTTACATGTGCCATCGCCGCACACCGTCCCACAATCCTGGGGACAATTAATCGAGCTCTCAGTTCCG
>JAABSF010000201.1 GCA_011390535.1 Deltaproteobacteria bacterium
ACATTGATAAGGAGTGTCAGGTACCTTTTCTTTGGGAAGCCTTTGTTGTGGCTCTTCTGTCCACCAATTTGCACTCCCTTTTTTTTTGGCGTATTTGGAGGTCGGCCACAATTGCAGCAAGATTGTAGTGGTGCTTTTCAGCGTATGCGTCTCGATTTCGCCAGACTTCGGCTATGATCTCATCTTTTTGCATTGTCTTTGTCCTCCTGAAGAAGTTCCATAGGCGTACAGATTTCTGGATAAGAATAGCCGGCGGCAACGCATATGGAACGAATGATTGGTTTTTTCACAGCATTATCGATATGTCGAAAATTCCAGGTGAGGAGCAAATCAATTCGATGCACGGCTGCGACTGCAACATGCAATGCATCAGCTTCAGCACCATGGGGAAATCCACCTCTCGATATTAACTGTTCGGCAAACTCTTCAACTTCTCCGTCAATGGACAGTTCCGCGATTCCCTGTAACGCTTCAAGCCTTCGAGCCGCTGCTTCGGGATCTCCTGCCGATACTTCCACAATGACCAACTCAGAAATGAAAAGATCATAATCAGGCCGTACATCCTCCCACCACTGACTCGTGATCTGCTGCCAAGCGACCGCTCGAACATCGCGGCTTGGCCTTGCTGTCAAATAACTTGCAATAGAAGTCTCGATATAAACGCTTTTTGCCATATTATTGGGTTCCTTTTACTATGGTGCAAATTGTCCCATTCGTGCTGACTTGATGTTCGCACAGCCTGCTTGAGGGCTTTTGCAGAGCGACCGCGTAGCAAAAGTCCCTCTCAAAACCGTCTTTCCTCTTTTTCCCTTATCCGATAAAGATAGTCCAGCAAGATTTTGACCACCTTCAAAAACATGCTTTTTTGTCTTGTTGGTTATCGATAGTTCCAAAAGCCTAAATACGCAGTGGTTGGCACCTTTTGGGTGAAATCTTTTCAATATCTGGTGTAAATATTTGTAATCATTGAGTTTAAAACCCAAATACGCAGTGCCAGGCACCTTTTGGGAGGCACCTTTTGGGGGGCACCTTTTGGGGTGGCACCTTTAGTTTTGTTTCACTTGAAAAACCGTAGAAATGTTCCATAAACTTCGTGAGCAGATTATTGAGTTTTTGAAGAGTGAACATCCGAGATGAGAATTAATGAGACCTGAACGAGAAAAACTGATTATGAAGTTCAAACACCATCTCGCCTTACTACCCCTTCATGTAGTCTTTTTCGTTTTCGCCGTTGCCACGCTCTCTTTGACAGGGAGCTGCAAAACCGGTTTTTCCAATGAGAACCCCAATAAGCCAAGAAAGGAAAGCGCATCCGCACCATCTTCGGAGAGCGCCGGCGCTGATGCGGATTTCACAGACATAACAGTGTTTCATACCTCCGATGAGCACGGCTGGTTGCAGCCCACCGTCCCGCCGGGAGACGACAAAATCCGTGGGGGCGCAGCAAACTTTTTGAGCTGGATAGTTGAAAAAGAAGGCTTCGCTCCCGGGTCGTTTCTCCTTTTATCCTCTGGAGACAACTGGACCGGACCGGCGGTATCTACCTGGTTCGAAGGGCGTCCCATGGTAGAGGTGTTCAATTTAATGGGCTATGATGGAGTGGCGATAGGGAATCACGAGTTTGATTTCGGGCGCGCCGTGATGATTCAACGTTTCGATGAATCAATCGCACCTTTTTTGGGAGCCAACATCGTGGAGGCCGGAACCGGGAGGCCTGCTTTTTTCGCGGCACCGTACGTTATCCGAAGGTTTAAATCGGTGAACGTCGGTATCATCGGGCTTGCTAATATTGATACTCGAACAGGGAGCCATCCTCTCTTCTCAATGGATCTCGATTTCAAAGGCTACGCCGAAACCTTGAACCGTTATGTTCCCGAGTTGCGAAACAACGGCGCAGATGTGGTCGTCGTTTTGGCTCACGAGTGCCGGAAGCCTTTGGCCGAAGCTTTGTTAAAAATCAATGTCAAGGTCGACGCAGTATTCGGAGCTCACTGTCACGATCTCTCTGCCGGCCGCGTGGCCGGGGTTCCGCTCATAGAGAGCGGTTGGGGGATGCGCAGTTATTCAAAGCTGACATTGAGATATGATCACCTGACACATTCCGTCGTAGACGCAATCACCGAGTTGGTGAAGGTAGAGTACCCTAAGGATGGCAAGAATCCGGTGACCCCCGATCCGGACGTGAGTGAAGTCGTCCAAAGCTGGCGAGAAAAAACAGGACATTTCACTCGAGAAGTTGTGGGCTACACAAAAACAGGGATTGTAAAAGCGAGCTGGGCGATGGCCAACTGGGTCACTGACGCTTGGCTTAGAGCTTTCCCTGAGGCTGACGGCGTGATCGCCGTTTTCGGCGGAATGAGACAGTCCATAGGCACTGGCCCAATCAAAATGGGGGACATCTTCGGCATGTTGCCTTTCGAGAATTCCCTTGTGATAGTGACCCTCAGTGGTGCGGAATTGTACAAAGTGCTCTCCTTTGCCACCACAAGCTGTGAGCTGAGAAAAAGATGCTACCCTGCGTTGGGAGGGATGAGCTTCAATATCTCGCCCCAAGAACCGGAGATCAAGTTCTCCAACGGCAGAGAGTTTTCAATGCACGAAGAGTACACGATAGTTGTTTCGGATTTCATGTATTTTGGGGGCAGCAACTATCCCATCCGCCAGGGTCCGGACGCAGATCTAACAGGCGTTAACTGGCGGGACCCTGTAGTTGAATGGACAAGAAACATCAACTCCAACAAAAATGAGCCGCTCGAGAGTTTTCTGGACCCTACCCCGCGCATCCAGCCTGAACCTTAGCCTTAGCTACGCATCCCGGTCATGCATCCAATCAAAAACAACTAATCCAATCGTCTGGAAAATTAGCACTTTACTGCGCAGTCAATTTTTCCCGTTGTTTTTGGAAACTTTTTTCAGCTCTCAAAAAAATATTGATTCTTGCATCTGTTCATGTTATAGATATTTAGATCTTTCTCAATTTCTAACTTTCATGTACTCTAATGAGCACAGGAGGATTTCATGGCGCTGGCAGAAGTAAAAAACTCAACTGATCAAGAACCCTCAAATAATGGCTCCGTCCCCGGAGCTTCGACTTCTTTGGAAGCCCGGATTGAAGCGCTTGAAGAACAACTTGAAGATATAAAACTGGATTTGGCCGAGGATATGTTGACCATCGGAGTCATCAGCGGTGATCTGGACCGGATTATCGCCGCTTTTGTCATAGCGCTGGGAGCAGCAGCCTATGATATGGAGGTTAACATGTTTTTCACCTTCTGGGGCACCGCAGCGCTGAGAGATCCGAAAAAGAAGGCGAAAAAAAAGTTCATGGAAAAGATGTTCGGGTGGATGATGCCCAAGGGCTCAAAGAAGCTCCCTCTGTCTAATATGAACATGGCCGGCGTGGGGCCCAAAATGATCAGAAGCCTGATGAAAAAACATGGTGTCACCTCACTGGAAGACATGATCAAAGAAGCCGGTGAACTCGGGGTGAAGATCTATATATGTGAGATGTCGATGGAGTTGATGGGGTTCAAACGAAAAGAGATGATAGATTATCCCAATTTGGAATATTGTGGAGTGGGCACATACATGGGGCTGGCCTCTCAATCAAAGCAGTCCTTTTTCCTTTAAGGGCCGACTCAAAATAACTTCTGGATTCATACACCGATCCATCCCGACCTGCTGCGTTAACTGCAGCGCGCCAAAAGGCGCGTCCTCGTTGTTGCGCCTGCAAAAAACCAGCACACTGGATTTTGTGCAGAAACGCGATGCTCGTCTGTTGACGCCTTTCCCTCCACGCCGACTCGACAAGAAAAGAAATCAAAAAAAGGAACCTGCCCATAGATTATCCAAGAAAGTAGTGTAGTGCAGCACCAGAATACCATCCTGGGTTTTCCTGTCATGGGTATCCATGGAGACCAGGACCATTTTCTTCACCTCAGGGTGCTCTTTTTTTAACTCACGTAAACCTCTCAGGTGCCGGTTGTTAATTTTTACTGAGGCTTTTGCTTCAAGGGCACAGTCTATATGATTGACGATAAAATCTACTTCAACTCCGGTCGACAAACGCCAGTAGTAGAAATCCGCGTATGTCTCGCAATAAGCGTTGTAACAGCATAGTTCGTGAAAGACCCAATTTTCAAATGCTTTCCCCATCAGTTCCGATTTAATCTGAAGCTCTCCTCTTTTTGCAAGAAAGTTTACCACCCCGACATCAAAAAAATAAAACTTCGGCGAGGTTATTATTCTTCGTTTTGGGCGTCTTCGATAAGCGGGAAGGAACCGCCCTAGCAAGGTGTCTGACAGGATTTCAAAGTACCCTTTGATGGTGGAGCTTGCCATGCCAATGTCCCGGGCGATGGTTGAATAGTTCAACACTTCTGTATCTGAGAGGGCCGCTACATTCAGGAACTCGGAGAAATATGGAAGATTTCTCACTACACCTTCCGATGCGATTTCTTCTTTCAAGTATTGGGATATATATGAATTTAGCAGCCTTTTGGGCTGATCACTCTGATAAATTGGAGGGATACATCCATTATTGAGTAATCGCATAAAGTCCAGATCATCTCCAATTTCTTTTGCTGATAAACCATACAATTCATATCTGACCCCTCTCCCGCCGAGTAGATTAGCATTACCTCTTTTTACTTTTCGAGCGCTGGACCCACACAATGCAAAACGAGTATCTTTGTTTTCAATCAGCCAATGTACGATATCAAGAAGGAGGGGCAATTTTTGGACTTCATCAATTACCACAAAAGCCGGTTTTTTTAGTTCTACCTCATCAATCAACTGTTGGGGATCTGTGAGATATTTTCTGTATACATCGTAAAGAAGCAGGTCAATCCAAAATGCCTCAGGAAAAAATTGGTGCAATAAGGTAGATTTTCCCGCCTGTCTGGGCCCCCATAAAAAGAATGTCTGATCACGGGGCAATTGAAGCAAGCGCTTGTATTTTTTGTTCATAAAACTAAATTATCATGTATTTTTAGTTTAGCAAACTAATTAATCCAGAGCGATGGGCAATCCCGAATCGCTAAAGTCTTGTTGAACGTCTCGATGGATTGGTTATATCGGATTTGTCTGGTTTATCGGAGTCGGAGTTATCGAACTCAAAGGATTCCGGAAGGTTCTGACAAGGTGGGAAAAGACCGAGGCGAGTTTTCCCTGAAGGTGAAGAGCATAAGCGCGGCCAAGCTCGTCCCCCTTCATGATGTGGGAAACAACATTGGTGTCTACGACAATCTTTCCCTCACTCACCGTTTCTCTCCCCCATTCAGGCTGGATTGCCGCAGTGAGCGGACCTCGGTTTCAAAATCGTCGTCCAATTCCCCCGGCCATGTTCCAAACAAAGCCTCTACGTTGCCGATTTCCTTTACACCCTGCGAAGCTGCCAACTCTTCAATGGTTGGGGATTTCCAGAAGTCATTAGGAATCGGTGATCCCTGGGGGAGTAACTCCGCTCCTTCTTCACGGTCTTCAAGTGGTTCGATATTCTGGATTCGTATACTGGTGATTTTCCCCGAAACCGGGTCTTCCTTCGCCTCTCCCTCAATTTTTACGAAATGAAGTATGTTTTCAAGGACTTCATCCTTCTGTTCTTCATCAAAAAGACACAGAACCGGATCGCCTACGGACGGGTGCACACGGCAACGGGTACCGTGCTCCTTAAAATCCGCCATAAGGAGCCTACCTTCAATCGTCCGGATCGTCTCATCCGGTCCAGTGATTGTATCTCGAATCCGCTGATAGCCGGCGGGCGAAAAATGTACGATTTTCGGTGT
>JAABSF010000202.1 GCA_011390535.1 Deltaproteobacteria bacterium
TCATCATCCTCTGTCCCCTCTCATGCTTCCTCTGTCCCCTCTCCTGCTTCCTCTGTCCCCTCTCCTCTATCCCCTGCTTTCTTTTCCTCGACTTCAATGCCCCCTACACCCATGCCCTCGACTTCCATGCCCTCGACTTCCATGCCCTCAACTTCCATATCCTCAACTTCCATGCCCCCAACATCCATGCCTCCAAATTCGATTCTCCCAAACTCTATACCCGCCTCTCTCAAAACATTCTCTGCGACGCCTAACTGGCCTCTGCCTCCATCTACAATCATCAAATCGGGCAACTCCCAACCCTCGCTTCCGGAAAGCGCACGACGAACTCGTCTCTCCAGGGCCTGTTTCATAGAAGAGTAATCATCACAACCTTGAGCAAAATCGCTCGCTGAGCCCTTGCTTATCTTAAAGACCCTATATTCGCTTTTTTTCGGCTCACCCTTTACAAAAACCGCCATAGACGCCCGAATCTCACCACCGCCTGTGTGTGAAACATCGAAACACTCCATGCGGTGGGGCACCTTGGAAAGTCGCAGCCGTCGCGCCAACCGCTCCACTAAATCGATCTTATCCGGCCCCTCCAGCCGTCTCACAAGGCTCTCACCGGCATTGTTTACGGCCATCTCTACGAGCCGCCTCTTTGTCCCGCGCCTGGGACGTTTTAAGTTCACCTTGGATTTCTTCAGTTCGCTCAATTCAGCGGCCAACGCATCTTCGTCATCCAACTCAACCGGCAACAATATCTCCCTCGGGGGGAGCCGCCCTCCCATGTAATAGAGCACCAAAAAAGACGACAAAACCTCCCTATCCGGAAACTCTTGCCTCTTCAAAAGAAAGCTCCTCCTGCCTATCAGCCGCCCCGCCCGCACCTCTAAAACACATATCTCTATGCGATTGTTGTCTCTGGCCATACCAAACACGTCTTGATCAACCGGACGGACAAAGAGCACATTCTGAGGCTCCATTACACTTTCCAGAGCCCGGATGACATCACGGTACTTTGCAGCTCTCTCAAACTCCAATTTCTCTGAGGCCTCCTCCATCATTACCCTCAGCTCATGAGAGAGGGTGGAATGCCGTCCGGAGAGAAATAATTTTGCCTGCCCCACACGCTTCCCATACTCTTTGGGATCCACATCCAAAACACATGGAGCGGGACAGCGGCCCATGTGATACTGAATACATGGTCTGGCCCGCCCCTTCATGTTTCTGTCCGAACAAATCCTGAGGCCGAAATACCGGCCGGCAAAACGCGTAGCGGCCCGGGCTGAATAAGCGCTTTGATATGGCCCGAAATATCTCGCACCATCGTCTTTAAAACGTCTCACCACATCCAGGCGGGGAAAACTCTTTTTTTCGTCCAATCGAACCAGCAAGTAGTTTTTATCGTCTCTCAGACGAATATTGTATCGAGGGCGATGCTTTTTTATGAGGTTCGCCTCTAAAAGCAGGGCCTCTCTCTCATTGGATGTGATGATAAAATCAATACGCGACAGAATCTTGTCTAAAAGCTGCACGAAATAACGAGAATCACCTGATTTGGTGAAATAAGAACGCACCCTTGAGCGCAGATTTATCGCCTTTCCCACATAAATGATCTCGTCCCGGGAGTCCCTCATTATGTAAACACCCGGTTTTTGCGGCAAGCTCCCCACCCGCTCACGAAGCTCCGAGACATTTAAGACTCTTGTTTCCGTCTTCTCTTCCATGGCATCTTTAAAAGCCGTCACCCGAAACTTGTCAAGACAGGCTATGAGTGGCAGCTTACTCAATGAAAATCCCGGTGGAATAAACAAAGAGGCTCTCAAAAAATGACTCCAAAATTGCCCAAATCACAAAATCCCCACAGCATGGACGATACAGATAAATCCAGCTCAGAGCGCATACCCTTGAGCCGACCGTGGCTGGGAGAGCTGGAGGCTGAAGCCGTACGTAGAGTCCTACTCTCAGGGTGGCTCATTCAAGGCCCGGCGACAAAAAAATTCGAAGACGCCATGACAAGGTTTATGGGAGCAAAAACCGCTGTGGCGGTTGCGTCAGGGACCGCGGCGTTGCACCTTGCATTGATCGCCTTGGAGATCGGTCCGGGGGATGAGGTGATCCTGCCAAGCCACTCGTTCGTGGCCACCGCCAATACTGTGGTATATGTAGGCGCCACGCCTGTGTACATCGACATTGATCCCAAAACATACAACATGAACCCTGATCTTCTGGAGAGCGTTATTACACCGAAAACTCGAGCCATTTGTGTTGTTCATCAGTCAGGCCTACCTGCTGATATGGACAAAATCCTAAAGGTTGCAGAGAAACACTCCATCTCAGTTTATGAAGACGCCGCTTGCGCCTTGGGGTCGAAATACGGAGACTCTCAAATCGGCACTATTTCCAAGCTCTCGTGCTTTTCTTTCCACCCCAGAAAAATAATAACCACCGGTGAAGGAGGGATGATAACCACGGACTCTGAAGACTTGGCCGACAAACTGCGTATCCTCCGCCAACAAGGCATGACCAAAGATGCCGCAACCCGCGCCGGCCTCGACGGCCCGCTGAAGACGTCAGACTTTAAGACCAAATTCCCGGTCATCGGGTTCAACTATAGAATGACTGATATCTCAGCGGCAGTAGGCCTCGCCCAATTGCGTCGTCTGCCTGTGATACTGGAGAGCCGAAAAGAGCTGGCTGAAGTCTATGCAGAACAGCTCGCGCAAGTGCCTCATATTGTTCCCCCGTTCGTGCCTGATGGAGTGACACACAACTATCAAAGCTATGTTGTAAGGATAAAACCCGAAAGCAAAAGAACCCGCGATGAAGTTCTGCGATTTCTGAAAGAACGGAAAATTGACGGTGGGCCGGGAATAACCTGCATCCATCGCCAAGCTCCATATAAACCGTATATGCGAACCCCGCTGAAGGAATCCGAAAGCGCCACGGACGAAACCATTTTACTCCCATTCTTCCCTCAAATGTCCCGGGAACAAGTAGGCTATATCGCACACACCCTGCGGCTCGCAGTCACCGGAAAAAGCTGAAAGACTGAAAACAAAGAAAAAACCAGAAAAGAAAACAGAAACATACACAATAACCGTTGCAAAAAACCCACAAAAAACTACCGCACCTCGTGGGCACCAATATCTAACTACCGCACCTCGTGGGCACCAATATCTATCCCATCACCCTTGACCCGCTCCGTCCCTTCGATATCCAGGGACATCTCTCCCGGAGCCCCCTCCAGCAGCCCCTCATCTACACAAGGCGAAAAATTGAGCAACCGATAATCGAAAGGATCCCCACCCCTAAACTCTGGATCTCCTTCACCCACGAGACACGTTTCCTTTTCGCCCCCTCCGGAATCGTCCCCAATAAAGCTGTATTCAGGCATGCACTCATTCGACAGCAGAGTAGCGGTCCCACCCCAAAATATCGAATTATATAGTGTAATATCACTGTTACTTTTGACAGCAACGGCCTCCCCGGCAGCCTCGTTATCGGCCACAGTGTTATTCCAAAAACTCGTATCGGCAAGAGGACTAATAAACCAAACTCCCCCGAAATCCGCATCTAAACTACCATTTGTCGCGATTATATTACTCCACAAACTACCTCTTGAGGTGTTGAGACGTACTCCGCCCCCTTCATTATCCCTAATGGTGGATCGGTAGAGCAATAAATCACCGTTCATTACACTCACCCCAATCTCCTTGCTCTCCAAAACTTTGACGTTGACCATTTCCAATTCACAAACCGCAACACTCACACCATTGGCGCCGGCCCCTGTGATCTCCGAATCTTCAACTATTACTCTAGGAACCGAACCTGAGACGGCAGAACAGCTCAGCCCATGAGCTGTATGCCCCGGCGCCCCCGAGAAAACCAACCCATGCAAAAGAACCTGTCCCGGAGGATCTTCCGAATCATATTCAATGGACACGACATCATCGCCGCCGCTCGATATCAACCGCCCGGAGTTAAAGCTGTAGATATATATCTCCTCTATCCCGGCTATGGTCATGGGCCCGCAATCTCCTTCTACAACCATGTAAGGCCCAAACCCGGATTCAACACCATTAACTCCGTGCTGGACGTCATTGTAGGGAGATTCCGAAGTCCCCTCCCCGAGTGTCTCCTCCTCACAATCTACATAAACCACGTTAGCATCATCTAAACAGACTCCGGTCATCTGCTCACAATAGCCCAAACCGTTTTCACAATCTTCGTGAAGCTCACAACCTCTACACTCTGATGTCTCCTCATCACATATTTGCTTTCCCTCCTCAGTACAGTGCTCATCTCCAAGACACTCAAGACAATACCCGCTTAGTTCATCACAATAAGGTCGCTCCGGATAATCCAACTCGCATTCCGTGCTATTGTCACAACCCCTGCAGATTCCTTGCTCATCATCGCAGATAGGGCGGCCCTCATTTTCGCAATCCGTTGAACTTGAACAAGTAATGACTCCCCCATCGTCTTCTTCAACTTCACATCGATTCAAAGGTTCATTGCACTCATAACCTTCAGGGCATTCATCGCTGTGGGTACAATATTTTTCATTTGCTTTTGTACAAGCCACAGCCACCAAAACAGTCAAACCCAACAACATCAACGAAAAACAAAATTTATTTGATATTCTTTTCACTTTTCATCTCCATCCAGCTCAGTCACTGCAACCTTAGGGCTGACTCAAGAATATTTTCGAGTCAGCCCTTACCAAAAACCTGCACAATAGCTCGATCTTCAAATACAAACTGTGAAAGCCAATGTAACCCGATGGATGATTTTGTCCATCTTACCCTTCAGCCCGCTTTACCGTTACCGTTCAGGCCGATCGAATCATGCTGAACCATTATGCCGAACACCTCGCAACAAAGTAAACTCACATCGAATTCTCTTCAACTTTGTCCGCGCCTTCTCCGCCTTCGTTCGCGCCTTCTTTTGCTTTGTTGGAGTCTTCTTTTGCTTTGTTGGAGTCTTCTTTTGCTTTGTTGGAGTCTTCTTTTGCTTTCGACCAATATTTTGCACAGGTTTTTTCGTCGATTAGTTTAAGAGTTTCTTTGAACCTCATCTGCAACGAACCACTTGGATCAAAATATTGTTTTTCCGCTGTCAACACATCATCTCTCAGACGATCCTCAGAGACAACCCGTCCTCCCCTGGAAAGCTTGGATTCAGATTCCCAGTGATCCCAAATCCAGGGGTCTCCAAACAACCGGCCTTTTCCCTCGAAACTACCCCCCTGCTCCTTCATCTTAAACTTATCACCCACTACATCCAGCTCCACGTGGTAAAACTGATTCGGCACCTCGGGTCTGGGATCGATGTTTATCACCTCTTCTATTATTTTATTCCTCTTAGGTTGAACCCTTCTCCTCACAATGGTTTGAATCGCCCCCAACTGTGTCCCGTCCGCTTTGGACACAACAGTTTCACCAAAATAACAGCTTATCCGCTCAGCCGGCAAGGTCTGTGAGCTGTTTGTCTTTTTTCCACCTCCGGATGAGGCGCACCCACACACCAAAAAACCGGCAAGCCCAAATAAAACATTTCTAAAAAACTGAATTGAATACATTTTCTTTATTTTCTGCATTCTCTGCATTCCTTCTGCATTCTCTGCATTCTGTGCATTCTCTGCTCCTTTATTACCTAAGCCAAACCCCCTCCTCGCTCCTCGGTCCGGGGATCTGGGATGGGAGTATTTAGTTCCTACGCCCTGATATTGATCCCATGACTTTGAATGGGCTCATTATC
>JAABSF010000203.1 GCA_011390535.1 Deltaproteobacteria bacterium
ATGACGGCGGAGAGTTTCCGGTAGAGCTTGGGGCTACCCCGCTGAAGCTGGAAAATCAAAGCCTGATTCTTCTTGCGGCGAAGGATTTAAAAGAGCAACAACGCATCCGAGATGCTCTGTGTGAGAGTGAGCTAAAGTACCGTACATTGTTCGAAACGGCCGGGGACTCCATCTTTTTGATGCGAGAGGATCGTTTCGTGGATTGCAATGACCGCACATTAGAGCTGTTCGGGTGCACCAGGGAGCAGATCATCGGGGCGTCTCCTTATGATTATTCCCCTGAGCGTCAGAGTGATGGACGGTTATCAAAGGAGAAGGCGCAGGAAAAAATAAAGTCGGCCGTCGGAATGGGGCCTCAGTGTTTCGAATGGATCCATAAACGCAGAGATGGGACGGAATTTTTAGCAGAAGTCAGCTTGAACAGTATCTTGATAGGTGATGAAAAAATGGTTCAGGCCATTGTTAGAGATATAACTGAGCGCAAGCGCGCCGAAGAGGAGCTTGTGCGTTACAGGGACCATCTGGAGGAGAAAGTAAGAGAGCGTACCGCCGAGCTGGCTGCGGCCAAAGAGCAAGCTGAATCCGCCGACCACCTGAAGTCGGTCTTTTTGGCGACCATGTCTCATGAGCTTCGCACTCCCCTGAACTCGATTATCGGGTTTT
>JAABSF010000754.1 GCA_011390535.1 Deltaproteobacteria bacterium
AAGGGCTCGCAGGACCTCTGAACGCTGAACAATCAAAGCAGCTTGGGATGGTGGCCAAAAGTGCGGATCTTCTTCACGCGTTAATCAATAATGTTTTGGATTTTTCAAGGATAGAGGCAGGTGATCTACAGGTTGAGTTTTCAGAATTCGACATTTCCGCGACATTGGAAAAAGTGGTTGAAGAAATGCGGCCTCAAGCTATCCAAAAAGGTCTTGAGCTGAATTTTAGGGCTGACTCAAGTAATAGAACCTCTCAGGTTTGTATGATCAAGAGCGATCAACAACGAGTAAGGCAAATAATGTTGAATTTTCTCTCAAACGGGATCAAGTTTACAGAAGCCGGCAGTGTAAATGTCAACATGTCCGACAAAGGAGATGAGATAGATGTGAGCGTTACCGACACTGGTATTGGCATAAAAGATGACGATAAAGACCGTCTGTTCAAGCCTTTTTCGCAGATTGATGAAGGTATAACCAAGCGCTATCAGGGCACAGGGTTGGGGCTCTCGATTTGCAAGCGGTTGGTGGAGCTGCTTGGCGGGCGGATTTGGGTAAAGAGCCAATGGGGCGAGGGCAGCTCCTTTGGTTTTAGACTGCCCAAGAATAGGGGGAAAGAGCGCCCATGAAGGCTAAGATTCTTTATATAGAAGATAATGAGCAAAATTTTTATCTGGTGCATTTTATATTGGACTCCCGCGGCTACGAGGTGTTATGGGCTCGGGACGGTCAAGCGGGTATTCAGGTAGCCTTGCAGGAGCGGCCCGATCTAATCCTCCTGGATATACAGCTCCCGATAATGGATGGTTTTACAGTGGCGCATGTCTTGAGGGAGAAACCTGAGCTGGATGAGACACCCATTGTCGCGCTGACCTCTTATGCCATGCCCGGAGATCGCGATAAGGCCATGGATGCCGGGTGCAACGGGTACATTGAAAAACCCATTAATCCGGCGACATTTGCAGAGAAAATCGAGGAGTATGTCTCCAAATCTTAGAGTTAATATCATCGCCGGCTTTTGGGTTTTATGACTCGACTCTATGATTTGTCTTTATGACTTGCCTTTATGGCTCGCCTTCATGATTCAATTTCTGGAGGGAGACATCTTTGTCGACGCTCATGAGACGCCGTAATAGACAAAGACAAATTTCTTGTTGATATCAAGTATTGGGTTTAAGTAGTTCCTGTCCCGGAATCCCTCATGTCGGAGGACTGGGGCGGAGCAAAGAGGTGAGGGTTTAGATGATTTCAGCTTCTCACGCGTAGTTATGAAAAAAGATGATGCGAAATTAATGTCTATGGTCGCCGAAGGCGATATGGAAGCGTTAGAGCAGATCTACCGGCGACATTCACAGTTTGTTTATCGCGTTGCGTTCCGGTTTTTGGGAAATGAGAGCGATGCTGCGGATATCACTCACGCTTTGTTTGTAGATTTGGTCACTCGTGCTTCCAAATATAAGCCTCATGCCAATCTCTCCACCTGGCTCTATAGAGTAGTCGTGAACAGATGCATAAACTGGAAAAAAGCGGCCCCACAGCGGCTTAAAGCTCAAATCGAGGAAATGGACGCGGTAGATGCGACCACATTGGACGAGGAGGAACAGCTGGAAGCCTTAGACAGAAGTCGTCGGCATGGTGAGGTCCGTAAGGCGGTGGCGTCACTTCCTCCCCGGCAAAAAATGGCTGTGACCCTGCGGGATTTCGAAGGGCTCTCATACAAAGAGATCTCACATGCCATGGGCTGCTCCAGGCGGGCCGTGGAATCCCTGTTGATAAGAGCGCGGCGGGCGCTTATGAAAACACTCAACTCCGGCTGAAGGCGGTGGATTACCCAACAGGCCGTCGCCTTTAGGCGGCGGTGGTTGACGTAGAAGACAGAAGCCCCCGCATTGATGCGGTGGAGCTTCCGTTTTTTTTTCGCAGGATTTTGAGGGTTTGATTTGTTTAATAAGATGCGGTGGAGCTTTTTTGCCGTTTTGACAAGGTTGAAGTGAGATGAATTGCAACAAAGCAGAGAGATTTATCGTCGCAAGAGTCGATGGTGAGCTGTCCGAGAGCCGGTCTCTACGGTTGGATGAGCACCTGCGGTTTTGTCCGGAATGTAGGCGGTTTTCAGAACAACTGCAAACTCTTACGGCGCGGGTTCGAGATGTTTGCGAGGGTGTAGATGAGGTCGCCGACGGCGCGACAATGGACAGAATATGGGAAGGAGTCCGTATAGAGGCGGCTCGGGAGTTGAAGGCTGGTGAAGCTGGTAAGAGGAGACGGAGTAGGTGGAAGAGGTTGGGGAGGGATGATGAGCGGGTGTTTTTAGGTCTGCCTGAATTGGGGATGGGTGTGGTTTCATTGTTGGCTGGTCTTTTTATTGGTTCCTGGTGTTTTTTCAGCGCTTATGGCTTTCCCGGTTCTTGGGAGAGTTCAAAGAAAGGTCCGGCAGTGAGTTCACAAAAAGAAAGCGTTGCAAAAACTCGCTTTAAGAAAACGAGGGAGGGCCGACAGTCTTGGAATTACACAGGGCCCGGAGAGCACAAGATGAAGCAGGTTGCATCCGGCGGGGACGGCCGGAAAAACGAAGAGAAAAGTCGATTCGCTGAGCGGTCTTTAGTGGCGGAGGCTTTTGGTGATGAGGCCGGATTAGGCATGAGATTAAACCTGAACGGAGTTTACTGCGAGCCTTGAGATTTTTGGGAAAAAGGAAGTGATTTAAGATGAGCGCCCGTATTTTATTTATATTGTTTTGTCTCTCTTTGGCGACAAATATTTCCTTTGGTGGTCTCTATGCTTATGCAAAGCTGACCCATAGCGGTGAGGTTGAAAAAGCACCACATTCAACCGCCCACCCTTCTTCCCGAAAAGGTAGACCATGCATCCTTGATGAGATGGATCTTCGACCCCGCCAAGAAGCAGAGCTCTCCAGACTCCGCAAAAATATATGGGAGAAGCGAGCTGTCTATTTTAAGGACATCGACGAGTTACGTAGGGAAATTGGTGCATTGGTTGCTGAAATAGATGGCCCGCTTTCGCCTAAGGAGAGAGTTTTGATCAGCGAGCATCTCACAAGGTTGGCTCAGCGACAGACCAGCTTTCGCAAAGAAGTGATTCATCATCTCTTGGATGTCAAAGGTCTGCTTGATGCTGATCAGAGAGCCCACTTCGGCGCCATACTGAGAACAAAGATCTTTCGAGGTATGTCGCGAGGCTCGAAACATCTACGCAAGAGCCCATAGCGGCATGTATGAGAGATTTTGTTTCTCGAAAAAAACAAGAAATAATCAGATTACCGCTTAGGTGTTGTTTATGCGATTTATGCGATCAGCGATTATATTTGTTCTGTGCTCCGGCGTTTATACTCCAAGGGCCGACTCAAGACACTTGTGGGCGCAGAGCGCGGGAAGAACGCCTCAATCAGAGAATAGTACCTCCCGTTCAGAGAATAGTACCTCCCGATCAAAAAATACAAGCATCAGCAGGTCAAGGCGGGATGATTCCAAGGGAGGGAAAAAAAGTAAGGGCACCCTCACGCTTGCAGAGTGTGTGGCGACAGCGTTGAATAACCGCCCTGAACTGAAGGCCGAGAGAGCTCAGGTTCAAGTCTCGTCGGCTCAGGTTCAAGAGGCGAAGAGCGCTTATTTTCCTTCTCTCTCAGTGACCGCCGGTTATGAGAGGCACAAATACAGCTATAACCCCAAAGGGGGTGTGCGACCTCAGGGAACGCCCCGCAATGACTGGGTTCTAGGTTCTTCACTAAACTGGTCTCTTTCGGGGCTGATGTCGACCACCGGTCGTGTGAGAGCAGCCGGCGCAAAGTATCGTTCGGTTAAAGAGGCCGAAAAAGCCGCAAAAAGACAGGTTGTGCTGGATGTGGTCCATGCCTATTACAGGGTGTTGGAGATGAAAGAGTATATAGTGCTCTTGGAAGCGACCCTTGAAAGGGCCCGTATACACTTGAAATATGCGCAGCGGCTGCTTGATGTAGGAAAGGGCAGCAAAGCCGATGTGCTGCGGGCGGAAGTCGAGATGGCCCGAACGAGGTTGGAGATGACCAAGGCGAGGTCCGGTCATCGTCAAGCTCATGCCGCACTCAAGACGGCCATGGGGATATCCCTTGAAAAAGATGTAGCCCTCAAAGGGATTGAGTTGAAAGTGCCGGAAAAGGTTTTTCGCCCGGTGACAGGGGAAAAGCGACCCGAGCAGGAGTCGAGGGTGCATTTGTTTAAATCCTACAAACATTTGAGAGGGGCGGCGGCCAATGATTTTTGGCCTGATCTCAAGCTTTACGGCGGTATGGAGTTGCATGAAGATAATTTCTTTCCACGCGAGACAAACTGGTTTGTGGGGGTATCTTTGGAGATACCGGTCTTCAGTTACTACGGTAAGACCGCGAGGTGGAAGTCAGCGCGGGCCCAAATGCAGGAAGCGAAGGCACGTGTGAGTGAAGTGGATGCAAAAATAGCCTTAGAGAAAAAGAACGCTTTTCTCCAGCTTCAAGAAGCGAAAGAGGCATTGAAAGCCGCGCGTGCCCTTGAGGCATCGGCGAAAAAGAATCTGGAGGTTGATGAAAAGAGCTATCGTGAAGGAGTCGGTTCCATGGTGGCCTTAGCTGATGGACGCGCCTCCTATTTTTCCGCCAAAGCTGAAGTCATCCGAGCGGTCTTCAACGCATTTGTAAAAGCTGCAGATTATCGACATGCCGCTGGTAAGGATGTCACCCCATGAGCCCCAAGAAGAGAAAAAAGCGTAGTTTTTGGCCTTGGTTACTCTTGTTGATAGGGCTCCCCGCGCTCTCAGTAGGGATGTGGCTTTGGGCGTCAGGCTCCCGGAGCGAGGGCACAAAAAAGCCCACCAAAGCGCCGGCGCAGGGGTCGCAAAAAAGAACAAATGAAGATCGTGTGTTGGCTACCGGCGTTATTCGTCCTCAGGTGGGCGCCGAGGTGAATGTAGGGACCAGAATTTCAGGGCGTGTGGAGAAGGTCTACGCCGCCATCGGTAATCAAGTAAAAAAAGGAGATGT
>JAABSF010000204.1 GCA_011390535.1 Deltaproteobacteria bacterium
TCCTTCAGCATCTTCACCCCAGCCCCCTACCCAAACACCCCCATGCCTCGCATCCACTACAGCAGTACACCCCCACCACTGGGATAATTCACTTGGTACAAGCAGCCCTCTGAAAACAAATTCAGGCTTACTCTTTATCACTATCTGAGATGAACTCATTCAAAAACTCCATAATCAATCATTTCTAAAATACATATCTTGCACAATTTTTGTAGTCTAATGAACAACACATTTTCGCGCAAGTATTGGATCTTGATTCTATCTACGTGAAAAGGTACCAAATTAGAGCTACATGATTTTGTGGGAGATTGTTTTTTTGCGTTTTTGACTTTTTTTTCTTTATGGTTAGACGCTTTGGGCTGATCAATAAAGGGCTCTCGCAAACTAATTAAATGAGAGGAGGTCCCCATATGAAGATTATTTTCCAACGTAACGGAGCTTTTTGGTTATTGGTGTTCCGGCTGTCGGTACTGAGTGTAGTCTCTGCCATTTTCGTTTGTGGATGCCGATCTTCTTCCAAAGGGGAAGGCACCACACCAAGCAAAACAGATAATACTCCACCACCGCCGCCGACGGATACAGGCCCTTCAGACGAAACCCAGCCAATCTTGATGTCCATAGGAGATGTGACAATTAGAGGAAAAAGGCAGGAGATCCCTGTTTTTACCTTGACCGTCCCTCGATTCACATCCGTACCCCCTGCCGGTATAAAAAGACTGCAACGTCTGTACAAAACCAGAAAGGGATCAGCGCGCAGTTCAGTGGGAATCGCACTTTCAACAAAGCTTCTTCACATGTCAAGAAAAGCAGCGGTTTCTTCCGACGAAGCAAAAAAACAGGTCGCTGAAATGAGAGCTCAAGCAGAAAAGATCCTTAAAGAGCTTACAACATCAGACTCCCCTCCTCCAGAAGCTCTCGCCCTGTATGCAGAGTATTTGGAAGAAGAGCGACGCTACGAAGAAGGGATAAAATTGTGGCACCGCTATCTAAATAGCGAGCCCACCCCTAAGAAAGCTTTCAAGGAATACGTTTTATTGAAACTCGCTGCAGACTCACTTTCGCGGGGCGACCTTAAAAAAGCCGCGAATTACCTCAAGCAATTAAAAGATTTGTCCGGCGAACACAAGGTTTTGCACCTAGCTTACAGAGCTTGGGTTGAATTCTATAAGAAAAATTTTGATGAAGCCTTCGATTTGACGACCGAGTCATACAAAACAGCGGCTCAGCTTACAAAAGTTAAAAAACCGGCTCGAAAACGTGGAAAACAAAAAATCAACAATCGTACTATGCTCATAAACCGACAGCTCATTTTAAAACAAATGGTGCTTTTTTACACCTACGCGAAAAGAGCGTCGGGAGCCCGTCAAGAGTTTACAAAGCTTCTCATCGGCATAGATGCTGAGCAGCTTCCAGCGGTTTTGTGGTCCCTGTTGGATCTCTATTTTTCAATGGGTAGGTATGGCGAGGTTCTAAAACTTGCTGATCTACAAAATGAAGCTGGGGTTGATCCATTTTCGATAAAGATGGCGCTTGTTGAATCGCACCTCGCGCTCGGCGAAGAAAACAAAGCCATCGATATATTGCAGGAGGCGGCTGAAAAATCCAAAAAGTCAGATGCAGTGGAGGACCAAGACACTGATAAAGAAGAGAAAGAAGAGGCCGTTGGCAAATCTGATGGCAGAGATGCCAAAGCTAAAGATGCCAAAGCTAAAGATGCCAAAGCTAAAGATGTCAAAGCTAAAGATGTCAAAGACAAGGTTAATAAGTCTATGACCCTGTCGAGAAAACAGATGGACATATTGAAAGCTACTTTGGAAGACATCAGCGCCAACCTCCACTCCCGGTTTACAAATTCCTTTTTGATCGCCGACGGTTTGGCAGCGGACAGAGCCTATGAGATCTATCTGAAACTTCCGGGTTTGTCAGAAGCTGAAAAGGAGAGAGCTCTCAAATTCCGCGGTGAGCTGCAACGTTTCAGAGCCGAGGTGGAAAAGGCGATGAAATCAAAAAAAGAATCAGTTGCTGATGGAATGTTGAGCGGCCAAACCGTCGAAAAGGTTATAGAACGCTACGTTCCTCAACTTGTTCATTGTCTGGGTCTTCACTTGCTAAATGACCGTACAGTTCCCGAAAGGTTGCTTATCCAAATCACCTTCGCTCCAACCGGAGCAGTCACAGAGGCGACTATAAAAACCATAAACGGGAAACCCTCGACTTCCCCAAATGATTACCCTACTGAAATAAGGAATTTGTGTACTTGTATAACAAGAAAATCTCTGAGTTGGAGGTTCCCGACATATAAGGGGAAAGAAAGGCCCACAATTTTACAGGTCCCGCTGGTATTCCAACACTCCTCATAGAAGCGTTTTGAAATAACTGCGATAATTTAGATAGTCATAACCGGAATAGCCATTACCAAAAACCGGGAAAGAACCGCTGTCGATCAAAATGAATAAAAAGAGCAAGGCTTCAAAGGATAAAGAGGCTCAGATTAAAAGGACTAACCGTCCACCAGGCAAATATTTCAGAACAATATTCGCATACTGGATATTATTCCGCATACTGGTCAGCTACACGTGGTTCCGCGTTCAAGCCCGGTTTTATGGCAAATCGGGGGCGGCAAACCTTCTGAAAAGAAAACACCGCCGAAACGCCAAACGCATCCGCAACGGAATCACTAAGCTTCAGGGCTTGTTCATCAAAGTGGGGCAACTCATCAGCATTCTCACTAATTTTTTACCGGAAGAGTTTCGACAGGAGTTAGAGGGGTTACAAGACCAGGTGCCTCCTCACCCATACGATGACATTGAGAAACGGTTGCGTGACGAGTTGGACGGAACCGGCCCCGAGGAGACATTTCGTGACTTCGACAAAAGAGCGTTGGCTGCCGCGTCCATTGGACAGGTTCATGCAGCGACAACCTTAACAGGCGAAAAAGTCGCCGTAAAAATACAATATCCTGAGATAGAAACTTTGATGAGAGCGGATATCCGGATTCTCAGACGTATTTTCAATGTCTTGGAGCGGTGGATGCCGGATCAAGGTCTCAGCGACGTTTACATGGAAATCCGCACAATGGTAGTAGCCGAGTTGGATTTCGAAAAAGAGGCCCAGAGCATCACGACAATAGCGAAAAACTTCCATGGACGACCCGGTTTTGCTTTTCCCAAGGTTTTTTCGGACCTCTCCACAAAAAGAGTCCTAACTACTTCTTTCGAGGAAGGGATAAAAGCTTCAAACATTATCGAGATCGATAAAGCAAACATTCCACGCAGAGAACTCGCAGAGAAGATTATATACGGTTATTGCGAACAGATTTTCAAAGATGGTTTTTATCACGCTGATCCTCACCCCGGAAATATTTTGGCCAGGCTTTCAAAAGACGGTTCGCCCGAGGTGGTCTTTCTTGATTTCGGAGCCACCGCACGGGTATCAGACGCAATGCGAAAGGGAATGGCGGAGATAGTTCAAGGGGGAATAGCGAGTGACACTCAGAGAGTTTTGCGAGCCCTCCGCGCCATGGGTTTCATCGCAAAAACCGCAGATCCCGATGTCTATGAAAAAATCGTCGAGTTCTTCCATCAACGATTCCATGACGAAATTAGAGTCGAGAGCCTCAGCCTTAAAGATATTAGATTTGATCCTAGTAAGGGTTTTGAAAACCTTGCCGATTTGAGGCAAATGGATATCTCGTTTTCTGAGTTCACAAAACAGTTCCATGTGCCTAAAGAGTGGATACTTCTTGAACGCACTTTCCTGCTTTTAATGGGGCTCTGCACTGAGCTAGCCCCTGATCTCAATCCTCTGGATATCATCCAACCCTATGTTGAAAAGTTTTTGTTGGGGGATCGGGATCCGGCGACGTTCGTCATGAATGCTGCGAAAGAGTTGCTGTTTTCGGCTATCTCACTTCCGGGTGAGATACGCCGTGCCATGGGCTCGCTCCAGAAAGGCAACATGGAGGTCCGTTTCTCCAACTTGGACTACAACGTAGACACCCTCTATCGGCTGGGCCATCAACTCATTTATACTCTATTGGGTGTTTTCTCAGGAGGACTGAGTTTGGCGCTTTGGGATAGAGGGCACCATGACCTAGGTATCACCTCGGGCGCTGTGTCTGGTTTTTTCTTGTTTGTGCTAATGGGCTCAATGTGGAGAGAGCGACGGCGACGGCGACGGATTCGAAGAAAAAACCTCAAAAACAATCATTTTTAGAGCTTTCAGGGGATCGGCCGGACGGGAGTCTCCGCAGGGCTCGAAACAGCCGGACGGGAGTCTCCGCAGGGCTCAAGGTTTCGCACGGGGATGAATTCAAGGGATCGAATGAGCCTTTTTTGTGGGCAGCGCCCAAGCCGCCGGATTATTTTACCATTCAAGCTTACTTAAAAACTTGGGTGAATCCCCACAAAAAAAGTGCCCCTGTCACAAAAAGGATCCCCGCTGCAGAGATACCCATTACCCATCGATTCGGCTTGTACTGAGCTTCCTTGATGTGGTTTTTCACGCAGTAGTGGTTCAAAACATAGTATAAAGGAGAGACTCCCAGCCCCAGAAGAGCTCCTACAATAGCCAGAAAGACAGGTCGTGGCCAAATGAAATGTATAAAACAAGTCATAGCCCAAACAAATAAAAGTGAACACCAGTAGATTCTTGAATAAAAGCGCTTTGACCGTTTCTTTTTCCGGCCGCCCCCTCTCGTGTGCAACGCGACTCTCAACCCCTCAGCAAAAGCACGGGGAAAACCATCCATAACTATGTAAGCGGTAGCGAACATTCCTACAAATGCAGCCGTCATGAACACTGGAACAATCCAGGATCCCAATATTTGTGAATAGGCTTTGGAGATAGATAACGCGACCTCGGCTCCTTCCGCCTCTCGCCCCATCACATCAGGCACTTGAGAACCCAAAAACATAAACAACACCGCCAGCACAAGTGATGCGCCGTATCCCACACGCATATCCAACAATCCCCGCCGAAGCCTCCCCAATCTGCTTGCACCTAAAGACTGCGCAGATGTTCTCTTCTCACGAATGTCTTCTTCCAAGCCGTTAATCTTGCCCTTATCCTGTTTGGTCTCAGCGTCGACCATCTCTTCACGTCCCACCAACTGATCCTCCCAACGAGACTCTACCTCCAGCGCCCAAAGAGAATGCCAAACGCTGACATCCAGGCCGGTGGGAAGCCACCCGACTATGGCGGCGGCCAATACCACGGAACCTTGAGGTAATGAGGGGCTGAACATATCCAACCAGGCATCAGCCTTCGGCGGGCTGGACAAAAATGTAGTGAGGGTAACAACAGCCAACACGATCATCATGACCTTGTTGGCTGCCTCCATCGCCGGAAACCTACCTAACCATAACAGCCCAAGCACCAAAGTAGCTAATATTGCCCCCCACTGAGAAAGCGAGAGCACCCCTACCGCCACTTTCAGGGCCGACGCTGCAACCGAAGTGACCGCCACTCCAACCGCCACTCCCTGAATCGCCGTAAACACAATAAAACACCATACCGCCCAATTCCGGGGACCAGGAACCTTGCTGTAACCCTCAACTAGAGAGCGACCGGTGGCAAGCGCATATCGCGGCCCATGCTCAAACGCAGGATACTTGAGTACATGAACCATCAAAATCAACCACAGCAAAGCAGACCCGTACAACATTCCCG
>JAABSF010000205.1 GCA_011390535.1 Deltaproteobacteria bacterium
CTGATCGTCTCAAAGAAGAAAAGGTCCGCGGTATCACAATTGAGCTGGGGTTCGCCCACATGGAGACAGAGCAAATGAGCCTCAGCTTCGTGGATGTCCCCGGCCACGAAAAGTTCGTCCGTGCCATGGCCTCGGGAGCGGCCGGCATGGACGCAGTAATGCTCGTAATAGCGGCGGACGAAGGGGTAATGCCACAAACCAGAGAGCATTTAGCAATATGCAATCTCTTGGGGTTGACGCAAGGGATAGTGGCAATTACCAAAACCGACTTGGTCGACCAAGAGTGGTTAACTATGGTTGAAGAGATTGTTCGTGAATCAATCGAAGGGACGTTTCTGCAAGGGTGCCCAATTATCCCCTGCTCCTCGGAGAGCACCGCCGGCATAGATAACCTCAAGAAAGCCATCGCAAACCTGGCGCAAGATATCAAAAAACGTCCGCCGTCAGGTCCGGCCCGTCTGCCGATTGATCGTGTCTTTACAATGAAGGGCTTTGGAACTGTGGTCACAGGGACCTTGGTCTCCGGGACTTTGCGGACCGGTGATGAAATCGAGGCATTACCATCGGGTGTGAAAACCAAAATCAGAGGTCTCCAGGTTCATGGTTTGGAGAGAGACACTGTCACGGCAGGGACACGGCTGGCAGTAAACCTGAAAGGGATCGAAAAAAGGGATCTATCACGAGGCGAGGTTTTGGTGCATCCAAATCTTTTCACACCGACAAAAAAGCTGGATGCCATGGTGACGCATTTGGGCTGGAATAAGCAGCCGATGAAACGGCGGAAACCTTTTACCGTGTTGTACGGCTCCAGCGTCTCCGAAGCCGTCGCGGTGCCCTTGCACGAAAAAGAAATTGCCCCCGGCGAGACGGCTCCTGCTCAAATTCACCTAAAAAACCCATTAGTCGTTTTTCCAGGTGACAGGTTTATTATTCAAGGTTTCGGAGTAAACCCACAGCATGGAACAACGACAGGCGGAGGCGTGATTTTGCGACCTCACCCGAGACGCAAACGAAAACCCGACAAAGTTTATGCAGATTGGCTCAGAGAAATATCCAAGGCTTCAGTAGATGAACGGATTCTTTTGGAAGCTTGTGAACTGGGTGGTAAAGGGGTTTCGCCACAGATGCTTATCACCTTGCTGCCATGGGTACCCGCCTGCATAAAAAAGAGCTTTGAAAACCTTGTAAAAGAGCAAGCGCTGATTGTCTTCGATCCGGAAGCTGAGCTGGCCGTGCACCCCAAGATCCTCACTGAACTTGAACAACGAACCCTGGATGAGTTACGGGATCTTACCAATGCATCGCCTCTCCTTGGGAGCTATCCTAAGCAAGAGTTGTTCACAAAAATGCCGAACTATTTATCCCCTAAACTGTTCGCGCTTGTCCTTAAACGATTGGAAGAATCTAAAATTATCGTTTCCAGCGAAGAAACCGCGGCCCTGGCGGATGACCCCTATAAAGAGAAACGAAACAAACTCAGCGAAGGTGTAGCTGAGCATTACAAAGAGCACGGCCTCACGCCACCTAAACCGACTGAAGCCTCAGAGACGCTCTCCATCAAAGGCGATGAAATTCGAGACATTCTAACTGGGCTCGTACGCAAAGGGGTAATGATGCGTGCTCGAGACGACATCTACTTTCACAAAGACCCCATCAATGAGATAAAAAAGAAGCTGGTGGATTTTCTCATGGAGAGAGAGGAGATCACTCCTCTGGAATTCAAAGAGATGTGCGGGGTGACGCGACGATTTCTGATCCCCTTGGCTGAGTTGTTTGACGAACAACATGTTACAATAAGAACAGGAGATGTCCGCCGCCTCAGAAATGGATGAGAAAACCAGAGCCAAGTAGGCCCCTATTGGTCGACATACCATCTCCTGACCCACCTTCATTGACGTCAACAATCAGGACAGTTTAAAATCAATGCTCGGGGATGCAAGCCATTCCTGTCCCACCTGCCAAATCCCTCACCTCACGACACACATATCCCCTTCGACAGTCTTCATCTTCCATGCACCTTGCCACACAAGTCCCGCCGGTAAAAAAATCGGTGCAAAAAGCAAAATACCCGCCCACATCCGGACAATCTCCTCCCCTGCAACTCTCCAGGCTGCAATATCCACCCGGAAAATATAAATCTCCAAGACACACGCCGCCTGCATAAGAGCAATCCACATCATCACAGCAACCCGCGCCCACAGCGTCATACCACTCGTTTATGTCCGAGCAGCGCGGAGGGTCAATATAGACTTCAACAGATTTTGGAAAATGGTTCTTCATTTGGAGCCACTCCGATTTTTTGCCTGAAAAAAAATCGATGTGATCCTCAATTATCGCCCCACCGGTATCGTCGGATCTGAAACACCCATCATGAACCGATCCGTCCGGCAATACATAACCATCCCAAGCCGGCAGATAAATAATTGTCCCGAAAGAGACAACATGAGGATCCGTAGCCAAAGAGAGATAGGGGATCAAAGATCGCCTCCTGACCCCTTTACCCCATGGATATCGCTCCTGATTCAGGACCTGATAACAGTTACGAGACGGATAATGAGGCCGTCGGCAGACCGTCGTCTTTACACACCGGTCACCCGCTCCCCAATAGTTGACCACCCTGCCGTCAGCCAACATACCGCTCCCCTCCACACCCAGCTCACATGCAAAATCCAGCGGCACCTTGGCTATGACTCTCCCTCGCTGATCGTATATCTCCACAAGAGATCCACCCGAACTCTCCCGCTCCAGCGCTGTCCAATAAAATGTCTGCTTGAACTTCCCCAGAGGTTTACCCCAACCTCCGGCGCCGATGAAAGGCTCCGGCAGTCTGCACACCTCCTCCGGCTCCTCTTCATCTTCCTCTTCATCTTTTTCTCCAGCCCCACATTCAGAAGCACTCTTCCAGAAAAACATCTCCTCCTCCATGGAGCTTCGCCCATCCTCTCCGCCCTCAACAAACCGGGTTTCATCGAAATCCCCACCGGTCGACCCACCGCTGTTCCGTTTCGCCACGGACCGTCCCGCCACGAACCGTCCCGCGTCAGAGCCCCCGCTTATCCGCCTATCACTCCCACAAGCGCACCCCGAACCCATCGTCAAAATAACCGAAGAGAGAAAGAAAACCTGGACAATATTTGCCTGAGGAGCGACGCAGCCCACGGACTCAGGGCGCCCGAATGTGCCTCGGGAGGTCGGACCGGTGACCAGTCTACTTAATAAAAACTCGTGTAGGAGGAGTCGGAAGAGCACTTGAACAAAACCAACAAAACGACCCGGCGGAGTGAAACGATTCATCTCTATGAGAGTGTTTTAATTGCACTACATCGGCTTACATGATTACACATGAAGTCTTCTCCACACAACACAAACAATGAAGTCGCGAAAGCAACTGCGCGAATTGTTTTCCCTCTCATCTCAAGTTTCCTTTTTTCTTGTTTCTTCACAAGACTATTCAGCTTCATCTATTACACACACAGATACGACAAATAGAACAGGTTGGTCAACCTTTAGCCGCCAAATAGAGTTTGTTGGCACGCTCCCAGTTCGCCAGATGATTCAGCACTGATTCAACATAGTCGACCCGCCTGTTTTGGTAATCAAGATAATAAGCGTGCTCCCAAACATCTATAGTCAAGAGGGGTACCTTCCCGGTCGCGATTGGAGTGCCCGCATTAGAAGTGCTCTCAATCTCTATTTTTGCCCCGTCGTACACCACCCAAGCCCATCCTGAACCGAACTGCCCCGCAGCAGCGCGGATTAAGGTTTCCTTGAATTTCTCGTAGTTTCCGTATTCTGCCTTGATGGCACCCGCAAGTTCCTTAGTTGGCTCACCACCACCGCCGGGGATGAGGCTGTTCCAAAAAAACGTGTGATTGTAAGTCTGAGCGGCGTTATTGAAAATGGCCATGTCCTCTTGTCTGTTTTTATGGGATTCTCTAATGATAGTCTCCAGATCTTTTCCGGAATATGAAGTGTTGGCAATCAACCTGTTTGTGTTGTTCACATAACCGAGGTGATGCTTTCCATGATGAAAAGAGAACGTCTTCTGCGAAATAAAAGGATCGAGGGCATCGCTCGCATAAGGAAGATCAGGCAAAGAAAACGGCCCGCCTTCTGCTCTGGGGCGGGGTTCGCGAGCCCTTGGAGGAGGCGGAGTCGCGTGTGATTTCTCAGGCCCTCTACATCCAACAGCCCCCAACGCAATAGTGGCCGCTCCAGCCAAAAGGCCGGTCACCGCCTCACGCCGGCCGAGACCTCGCCCATCGACAGATTTCGAATCCACAGATGATATCCCGCCCTCTACAGTCGCACTCCCTCTATTTTCAATGCAATTATCGATTTGTCTAAACTTGTTCTTCATTTCACACTCCTTTACGCTCTATTTATTTTACAACCCGAATCCCCTCCCGACGCCTCGGTCCGGGGTTCTATCTATTTTTTTTATTCGTTCTGCTCTCTTTTTAACCGGATTTTTAAACAAAACAACTTCTACCGCTACTCGGCTCTCTATATCACCGAATATCGTTTACGCCACAACCAAAAGGGCAAGTGCGACTTGGATCGCAAGATATTGGACTACATGGGGAAGAAGTATGAATCCCGCAGTAATGCAAATCAACTCTATTCAAAAGGTTTTAATCGCAGCGTTTTCCAGATCTTATCGCGCTGAGCCGGATTTACTCCAACTTGATCAGCATAATCTTGCCATTGAGAAACAACCTGCCTGATTTCTTTGATGATCATTTTTGCTTGTCCTTGCTTGAGTAATGCAGATTTGCCACACACAAGCAAGTCCTCTAATGTAAAATTATCCCGTTTGCCATTCACAGTCATCTGGTGACTTGATGTCCACTTGCCACTGGGTTGGTAGCTATAGATGATATCAAAGGCAGGTGCTAATGACCAATTACCACTGCGGTCCATCAAAAAAGCGATATTCTTGACGTGATCATCTTGATTTCGTGCCATGATGTTGAATACCATTCTCCGATACATCTCTGCCGTTGCGCCGGCAGCCAAACCTAAACGTCGCATTACATCGAAAGCTTGTTCGTAACCATGAACTCCGGCTTGATTGAAATCCAGATGTGCCATTGCCCCTAAAGACTGCATATGGAGTTTGTCACCACGATCAAGTCTATCAAATCGACGAGTCATGAAATGGCGGCGACTACCTTCTTCAAACAATCTGCATTCACTCATTGTGATGTCACAATCGGCAGCCATCTTTGAGTAGGCATATTCTATGACGCCATATCCTTCCGGGTCGGCCAATTCTTTGTCACGATTATTGCCGACCCCGTCAAACTTGAGCAACCAATACTCAAATCCTTTTTCGTTTTTGGTCTGTCCGGAACGTACTTCGTTAGTTTTTGGATTCCATGCAATAATCGCTTTAGCACGTGCCCCACCGGCAGATGTACCAACACGTAAAATTTCCTTCATCGCCTCTTCATCAAATCCTTTGTCAAAGTTGGTTCGTAGACGATCTCGATGTAAAAGTATATCACCGGCTAATTTGACCAATCGATCTACGTGAAGCGGGTGGTGTTCTGTCGGCTGCGGCCCCTTCGCAGGAACAAACTCAAGAGCACCCATGCCACGCGAACCGGTATAACAAAGGCGTTCG
>JAABSF010000019.1 GCA_011390535.1 Deltaproteobacteria bacterium
CTGCTCACGTACCTCAAGTACGCTGCGCCGGCTGCTCGCTCGCGCCTTGCCCGGCGAGCGCCTCGACGGCCCTGCGAACATGTTTGTCCGGATCTCAATGAGATCCTGTTTAGATACTATTTGGTTTGAAAGCTTATTGTTTCACATCGTCTATTCTTGCAGATCGCTCTCTTCGGATTTGTCGATCTCATTTTTCTTCTCGACATCGTTTTTCTCGGCGCCCCCTTTTTCGGCACCATCTCCTCCCGCTCCATCTTTATCAACATTTATGTCATCTTCCAAGGACTCTACAACCAGTTTACCGCCCTCTATCCGGACCACCTTGATAGGGGCACCTTTTTTTACAAAGGTCCCTTCAGTAAGCACCGTTAGCTTCTCTCGCCCAAACTGCCCGGTCCCCGAAGGCCTCAACATACTTGCAGCAAAGCCTTCCTGCCCAACCCAAACATCCAGATCATCGGGTACACCAGCTTTTCCCTTGTCCTCTTTCAGCTCCATGTTCTTCGCCGCCTTGGAGCGCATTAAAATTATCACAAGCACCGTTCCCACAAACAATGTTACAACTACAACACCTATTCCGCCAAGAACCCCAAATTCATTAAAAGCAAAAACCGATCCCGCCCCAAAGCAAATCAGCGCCATGATACCGGCTACACCAAACCCCGGGATCACCACCAACTCAACCGTCATTAGAAGAAGCCCAGCCAAAAGAAGTAGAATGATCAATGCCGTCATAAAAATAAACCTCTCAAAACTATCGGCCTTTTCATTTTTGAATTATGCCTCGCCCTTAGCAGACCGGCCCTCGTTTCCGTCTCCATCTTTACCATTACCATCTTTACCATTACCATCTTTACCCTCGGCAGTTTTACTCTCACCTGATTTGCCCTCGGTTACTTCCGTGACCTTTGCAAGCTGTGCTTCTTCTTTATTAGGTTCGGGTTCGCACAGCCTTACTACAAATCTCCCGGCCTCCTTCCTCGTCAACTCAACCCTATCTCCTTTACCTATATACTCTCCATGGGCGGTGGCGGAATAAGTCTTGTCGCCGAATTTCACCTTGCCCGCAGGCCTGAGAACCGTCCGCGCGATGCCGCGCTCACCAATCTCGGGTCCTGAAGTAGCTTTGTCGTTCGCGCTGTCAGCCACCATCTCCGGCGCCTCCATATACAAACCTCGTTTTCTCTTTTTCCTGGAAGATTTCTCTTTCTTATCCCCCTGTAAAACAAGCTTATTGAAAAACCCTGTCTCCGGCAGATAGCGGACGGCAAAAAACCCCAAAAAAGCGGCCACAAGAATGCTGCCCACTGTAATCGCCACCGCTCGGGTCACCAGCCCCAAAGCCAAGGCTGTGTCAAAATCCACACTCTTTGTACCTATCATCGCCATCACCAAACTTGCAAGAACCGCAAGTCCACCCACCGTACCTAACACACCAAACCCCGGCGTTATAAAAATCTCCACAACGAGCAAAGCTAATCCAACTATGAAAAGTATTGCATGCTCCCAGCCGGCCAGATCGGCTACAAAATGCCCCATGAAAAAGAGCAACAAACAAGCCACCCCGATAGCGCCGGGAAGCCCTACTCCCGGTGTAAACAGCTCTATAAGAATCCCCAACATCCCAATACTCATCAAAATCCCGGCGACCATTGGATTGGTAAGGAAGCGGGCGATCTCTTCAGCCCAGTTGATACCCGCCTTTTTTACCGGCACATCTTCAATTTCAAGCTTCTTGAAGATTTCATCCAATGTCTCGGCTTTCATGTCCACCATCCCCAGCGCCAGCGCCTCTTCGGTGGTGAGAGTCAAAAGTTTACCTTTTTGCAAACCTGAGATGGTCTCCTTCAAAGCATGGGGTATACCTTTTACATCCACGTCTCTGTCCACCATGGCCTCTGCAATATCACCCCTCCTACCTTTCGCCTCGCCGGTGGATTTCATCTCTTTGCGCATGTAAGATACAACTTTTTCGTCTGTGGGCTTTGTCTCTCCACCCGAGATCTGAACCGGTGTAGCGGCCCCCATCGAACCACCCGGAGTCATAACTATGAGATCACAAGCAAGAGAGATTAGAGCGCCGGCGCTGATGGCACGACGGTTTACGAAAGCCAACGTAGGAGCCTTGGATTTCAAGAGACTGTCTCGAATAGCTACAGCAGCATCAACCCTTCCGCCGAAAGTATCAACATCCAGCACCAACAAATCGGTTGGCCTGCTCTTGCCGACAATTCTCTTTACAAAAGGCGCCAGTCCCATGTCTATGACACCGTCGATCTTGAGGACATAAATCCTCTTCACACCCTTTACGAGCTTAAGCGCATCTACCGGTTTCACACGTTCCAAGCGAATAGTTTTGAGGAGACCGCCTGTATCATCGTCGCTTACAGGATCAACTTTTTTTCCGTCTCGAATCAAAGGCAAATGCTGGAACCCAAGAACCTTACGAACATCTGGTCCGATCACGGTGGCAGCCGAAACTCCAAGCTTGTGAGCTGCTGTCGGCCCAACCCATAAAAAAGAGCCCGGATTCCGCCCCTCCATTCCGTCTCTCTCCCAAGATTCCAAGCTGGAAACTACATCACTCTTAACCTGAAGCTTTATACCGGCATCTACAAAAGCCGCGACTGTCTCCCTCGGGAACTCATTATCCTTCGCTGCTGCTCTGTATTTTTCAATGTGCGTTTCTCTCACATCCTCTCCCATTACCACCGCACTATACTGATCGACTGCGAGAGCGCCCAACCGGGAACGCACCCCCATTACAATGACATCACATGATATCGCAAGAAGAGCAGTTTCTCCCAGCGCACGATTCCTGACAAACCCCACTGTATTAGCAGGAGATCTCCGCAACGCCTCTGATAACTCATGAACCGCCGCAACCTCCCCACTGGAAGATGAGAGACTTAAAACAAAAATAGTCTTTGAATCAGCCTCTTTTAATTGAGCTATAATCTTGTCTTTTTTCGCCTCATCGAGTGCACCTGTCAGCGCCACCTCTACAATACGAACAATTTTTCTTTTTTTTAGCTCTTCCAACCGCTTTTCAACTTCAGAGACACCGGCTGCGCTCCCTGCCTCGTGTCCTATGTCTGCGTCATCCCCTTTACTATCCCCCGCCTTATCCGCCGGACCTGCTGTTCTGTGACCGCCAAAAAAGCCCGCATGGATATTTGGTAGCGATCCACCCCACACAGACAAAGCGATAAGTTGAAGAGCTCCCGCCAAAATAAAAAGAATGCTTAAGCCTGACCCAAAAATAACTTCTGAATTCGGACGCCTATCCATCCCGACCTGCTGGGTTAACTGCGGCGCGCCTAAAGGCGGGTTCTCGTTGTCGCGTCTTGCAGGCCGGGCACCTCGACGCCCTCGGTCCTGCGATCTTATTCTTGAGTCAGCCCTTATCTTTGAAGTACGTCTCATGGAGAGGAACCCTACCACCACTTGACTCTCTCTGCCAACGGTTTTGGCAACAATTTGCAATTCAGATACTGCCTGGTTAGATTTATGAAATAATTGTGTTCTTAATACGTTGCCCTTATCATTGATCTGAAGATATGAAAAGAAATAAAAACTACTTGTGGGAAAATGTAGGATAAATACTTGCCCACTTACGTCATCACTCCTATAATGAAGCCATGGAACATTGTATTATAGAAAACATCAGGCCAATGACTAGTTCCCTGTTGAACAAACGCACCCTGAGGAGAAAGCCTAACCATAGGCCTAACCATAAGAAGCTTTTTAGTCTTACTATTTGTTTCGTTTTTCTTTTATTCTCACTTTGCAAAACAACACCAGAGGCAAAAGCTCAACCACCAGTGCCCTATTCCCGGTCGGCAAGAATCAGGCAAGCTTGGTCAAGACCACGAATCACAAGAGCCCCGGACAATTCACCGAAAGACGATGACCACCGAGAAGGAAAAAAGGTCACCTCCAACGAAATGGTCCTAGCTTCCAAAGGAAGAACAAAAAGGAACGCAGGCGGTGGTGTAAGAACGTCACAAGGAAGATCAAAAGAGAAAAATCAGAAATTTCCCGACATCGCAATGTCGGCTCATCAACTACCGCCCGCATGGAGCCCTGAAGAAATACAAAACTTCGAAAAAAGGATGTCGGCTAAACAAAAACCCACAAAACAGACCACTGTCGAGACTCAAAAAAAACAGGACCCTGAGATCACCCACAAAAAACAAAGCAAACCGATTGTCTTAAAGGTTTCTGAGGGGCACGAAGGAGGAAAAACTTGTGTCGCGTTAATAAAAAAACACAAGGTTCCTTTCGTGCGGGCTAAACCGGTGTCAGGTATCAAAACACCCATAAAGCTCACCGGGCCGATAAACGGCATAACAATCCAAAGCAAGTGGCAGCCGGAAGAACAACCGGTTATGGATTGTCGGCTGGCATTGTCTCTCCTACAGTCAACAAGTATCCTGCGGGAGCATGATGTAAAAACCCTCATCTATTCAAGTGTATACCGGCCGGCAAGAAGAAACTCTCGTCCTAGCAGACATGCTCTGGGGTTGGCCATAGACGTAAGAGACATTGAATTCAAAGATCACGTCACATTGAATGTTCTGAAGGATTGGAGAAAGACATACGGGAGGCCGAACATCTGTGTGGGAAAACACACCACAGACAACAGCGTCAGGCTACGCAGCATAATTTGTGATCTGGAAGAGGCCAACATTTTCCGGAGAATACTAACCCCTGACAGCGATCCCGGACATGCTGATCACTTCCACATATCTGTAGGAAAAGCGGGAGAAAAGTGGGAGCGATCCCGATGGGCGGGACGCAATCTGTATCAACCCCTACCCGGGACTAGACTCTATGCCTCGTGGTACAAATGGTACAAGTGTTATAGATACAGAGGAAGAAAAGCAAAGAATCGGTGCTACCGGGCACGAAAACCCTCGTGGGTGGTATCAGGAAACCCCTACAAATTCAAAACTCACCGCTACACTAAGTATCTAGGTTCCAATTTGGCTCATGACGCAGTGTTGAAAAAAGAAAACAAAGCGGCGAAAAAACGCTCTCAACCTAAACACTCAGATGATTCGTAAAAGGCCATAAAACCACCCAAACGAAGAGCTCCCAAAACACTGAGCCTGAAAAGGCTGACAACTGAACTACAGATTAAACCGGAGCAAAAAGGGTGTTTTCTCCTTTACTCATCTGATTTTTCTGTCAAAAAAAAGGCAGAGTTCTTTAAAGAACGCACCCCTGAGTCCAGATGCCACTTTACATCGTCCAGCAACCAACGGCCTCCAGCTTTTCTAAGAAACAACTCAACCCTATGCTGAAAAAGCTCCATAACGATCACCCCTCTGTTTTCTTTTGTCCAAGCCCCCTTGAACTTCACTTTGCCTTTGCGCACACGGCTTAACCTTGCCCCCACTTTGGCAATAAAAGCCACTTTGTCAAAAGCGTTCTCCGGCAAAACTTTAACCCCCAAAAAATCGTTCAACCCACCACCAAGGAGTCTCTTTTTCAAAGCGGAGACCGACCCTAGCCGCGCCCAAACATTTTGAGTCAGATCTTTGGTGCTCCGACGTTTCAAGGCTTCCACATCTCCCTTGAACCCCGCCTTTACAATGGCAAAAAATACATCTCTAAACGCCAGCGCCTCCCCCAACGTGATGGACTTGTTTCCCATGTTCAGAGTCACGTCGTCCACTCTCCATGAGCTATTTTCCAGCAGAAGGTCTACCTTGAGTTGATTTTCTCCGCCGGCCAACATGAGGGTCGCCTTATCAGGGTTGAGATCGAACCCCAACAGTTTCAGACTCGGCAAGCCGGGCAAAGCCAACGGTTTATCGGGTGTGGTTTTGGTGCCATGCTTTCGTCCCTTTTTTATTTTGGCGCTCCCAATAAATCTTCTAAATTCTTTTCCTGCCAGGTCTTTCACAAACCTGCGCAAAGCTGCACTGACCCCAACCAAATTCTTTAAAGATGCCACCTTCCGACTTCCACTCAGAGACAAATAGGAAAACAAGAGATCATCCACTTTCCAGCCCATGTTCTCCCTCACCATTATCACTCCATACAGCTTATCACCTTTTGTCCTTTGTATTCGTGCTCTATTCTTGCTTATTTTAACCATGAAGCGGGGTTTGCTACCGGATGACTCCGATGACTTTTCTATATCCTTTTCAGGTTTTACCGCTGCTTTTTGGATCCTTTTGGACACATATGAATACATTGAGGGCGACAATTTTTCCAGCTCATGCCTCAGCTCCCTTGAGCAATGCGCCATAAGCTCATCTCGGCGTCCATTCTTTGCTCCACGAAGAAACCCATACCCTGATTCGTATAAGCTGAAATCTCTTTTCAGTGAAAGTGGTGCTTGCCCGGGCCCCAAATCAAAACCTATATCATCCACCTTCCAATCCCTCTCTTTTTTTGTCAGATCAACCTTCGCCCTGACAAAACCCTTTTTGTAATGAAGCCATGCACGGTCTTTTTTCACCTTCACTGATATTTTTTTCTTCTTGCCGCCTTTTTTTCTCCCTGAAGTACTTTTTCCCCCTTCAGAATCATCGTTACTATCCAAAACGGCTACCATTGAAGAGAGATCTTTTTTCGAGCGTAGTCTCTTCAACAATTTCACAATGTCGGCAAATTCTTCTCTTGAGATATTAACCCAAACTTTCTGGTTCAGCTCAGCGGTCGAACGCTCCATCAAACCCTTCTTGTCGCCCCTGCCTGCAGCTCTGGAGAAATCACGCACCGCCAGCTTGACCCACATACTTCTGCACCCGCCACCGACGGAGGCCAAACCCATCAAAAAGAAAACACAACTTACAAATCTATTTTTTTTCATCTTTTTTCTCCAAAGACGCAACTTTGAGTAATTTTTTCCGATAACCGGACCACAAGCAAAAAATCAAACAAGAGCATGAAACCATGAAAAACAGCATTCACAAATACTTTTCCGACACTATCTTGTCTTTCACCAGTAAACAGTCCAAATTATTTTCCTTTAATTTCGACGGTCTTTTAGATCTCTTTTATCCTCACCGGTGCCCAAGCTGTAACATACCGTGCAAAAAACCGGAGATCTTTTGTCCTACATGTCGAGTCGGCATAGAACCTATCGTAGAACCTCTATGCCCGCGGTGTTTTATTCCTTATGAAAGTGGTGAATCTCATCTCTGTAACTCTTGTCGTTTAAACCCTCCACCATTTGAAAGAGCGGTGGCCGTTTTTCGATATGGCGGTGAAATCGCAACAGCAATTCAAAAATACAAATACGGTGGTCAAGTCCACTTGGGGAGACCTCTAGGCTCTCTTCTCCGTCACCATTTAAAAGCATTGAACCCCGAAATTATAACCCCGGTTCCATTGGACCCTGTGCGGCTAAGTAGGCGTGGTTTTAACCAATCATTTTTTCTTATCAAAGGGGCCGCCCGTAAAACAAATTCACGTCTAATACCGCGGCTCCTTATGAGGGTACACCGTGGCTCTCCCCAGGCTTCAAAGACAATATCAGAGCGCAAAAAACTGAAATCTTCGGTATTTGGCGTAAGATATCCAAAGCTTATAAAAAACCGGAGGGTTCTGTTGGTGGATGACGTCATGACAACGGGAGCAACCGCTCGAGCTTGCAGCCAAGCGATTATTAAAGCAGGCGCTGAGAGTGTCTCAGTGTTGGTGCTGGCAAGAACAGTTCGCTAAAAATTCAGCCGCTGAAAATTCAGCAATCATCATAGAGCTTATTCTCCCTCTTTATCAAACACTCCTTCCAATGAAGGGAGCTCTGAGAGGTTGGGTTGTAAGACAATCTCTATTCGCCGATTCTGCGCTCTCCCCTCCGGCGTATCATTTGAAGCCACCGGGGAATTTTGGCCGTACCCGGCCGCGCTCAACCTCTTCGGATCCAAACCTTCTTCTTGCATAAATTTGACTACATTCACCGCCCGCGCCGTGGAAAGCTCCCAGTTGCTGCGAAATCGTCGTGTGCGAATAGCTACATTGTCGGTGTGCCCCGCAACCTGAAAATTGCGATCCGGGACCTGCTTCAAAATCGCCGTAACTGCTGAGAGGGCTTTTTCGCCGTCTTTTTTCAGCTTGGCCCGCCCGCTGTCAAATAGAATTTTTTCCGACAGCTCAACAACGAGCCTCCCGTCACGGACAGCCACTTTAATTGCTCCGGATTTGATCATGTCCTGGAACCTTTTAAGCATATTCCTGAACTGCCTCACACGGGCTTCCGCCTGTTCCTGACGTTTTTTAAGCTCGGCCATCTGGTTTTTGGCCTCTTCGAGCTGCGCTGCCAACCTGGCCTTCTCCTCTGCCGTCAGCTCACCTTTTTGTTTCATCGCCGCAACATCTTGGCCCAACGCCTCCAATCTCTTGGTGAGCATTGTGTTTTCTTCTCTAGCTCCCTCCAACTCCTCTTTTGCGCCCTTTAAGAGATTCTGTAAACGAGCCGTGTTCGCCTGCTCTGAATCCAATTCACCCATTGTCTTTTTGAGGTTTGTGTTACATTTGTTCAGCTTGTTCTCTACATCACCGCAACAACCCGTAACCCAGACCCCGACAAGACAAAAACTCAAACCGATAACGATTCGATTCCATTTTTTCATGGCTTGTTGCCTCCTTTGCCATTTCATGAAACTAATTCTTTCCTATGTTAATTACTCTGGTACAAACAAAAAACGCATTTTATCAATTAAAATACAACATATCAAGCTCTTCTCGATTGACATCGATGAAGATGCAGTTTAGTCGGTTTAACACAGTCATGCGGAAAACCAGTATACTTTTTACTTCATTTCTCGCCGTCCCTCAAATTAGAGGGCGCCGGAATATCCGTTTTGAATCGTTGTTTATTGCTCATTTCATCTTAACACTTAACATTTTGGGGGCATGCAACTACAAACGAGAAAACGAAAAACAACACAGCGCAACTCAGAGCCCCCCTCAACATCGAAAAAAAAAGAATTCGAAAAAGACAACTACAAACATCTCTCCCCAAGAAAAAGCCGACAGGTTGCCACCGTTTTCTTCTCCCAGGAAGCCATGTGACAAAAAATTTACAGCCATTTTATCATCGAAAGACATCAGAAATACTTGTTCCCATCCTAACCCTCCACCTATTGTTTTTTCTCATCCGGCAGGGTGCATCTATCGCTACCCAAAAACCGGAGTGGTTCTTATAGTCGAGAGCCCTTCCTATAGAAAGCTTAAAAAGAAGTTTCCCAACGTCAAAGATCGTCTGCAGTCAGAGAAAAAACACCTGAAAAGCTTCAGTTTTTCTACGAGTGACCAAACCATTAACTCTTTGGTTCTGGAAACACCTGAAAAAAAGGGGCTGCTCTTGCAGGCTCCAGCCGCCGTCTGCAAAAAAGAAGAGCTGAGCGCGCTGGCCGAGTTGGTCTTCCCACGTTTAACCACAAGATGAACTCAAGAACCGCTGAATAATTCGCTAGAAGCCTTATATCCTTACATTTAACATTCCATCCCCTTATTCCATCCACAAAACGTGAGCCAAAATTTTTGCCACAAATCCAATGATGTGGTTCTTCTAGTATGAACAGGTTATCTGTCCGGAATTTTTTATAACGAGCATGAAAAAAACCTTAAACAGAAGAAAAGCGCAACCCCGAAAAGGGACAGTGACAAAAGAGCGGCGGCTTTCAAAGTCGGCCTCATCGGGCAATCGTAAGTCCACGCTGTCTAAGAATAATCGAAGCAAAAGAGCTGTTTTGAACAAGAAAAAAACCACCGAAAACAGAAGAGCACCTCGTGATAATGGAAATGGTCAGGGGGTTCGTCTGAGTCGATCTTCCACCACTCGC
>JAABSF010000020.1 GCA_011390535.1 Deltaproteobacteria bacterium
CCTCCCGCCGAGTAGCACCGGGAGAGCTGCCACCACCACCACCACCACCGCCACCAACTAAGCTTCGAAAACACAAAAGCCGTCGGGCAAAAGCCGTGCTGATGGCTCTCATAGGGGGTTGCGTACTGGGCGTTGGGATCATTTTCGCCGGTAGTCATCTGGCTGGAGCGAAACAGTCCGAAAAAAAGCCCATTGATCTGGGAGAAAACGCTACACAACAAGCGCTGAAGGCAACAAGAAACCAAACAAATGGAAAAAGCGCAAAAAACTCACCCCAAAAAACGAAGAAAAGAGGCTCATCGGAAGAATTTACCAAAGCGCCCAAAACCCTTTTCACCCCTCCACCTGAACCCGACCCAAATGATTTGGAGGCACTGGCCCGCGCATCAAACATCCCGCCTGAAGACCGTGTATTTCTATACCACGAAGGAAAAGTCGAGGTTGTTAATACCGAGACAGCAGAAAAAAGAGGTTTTTCGGTAATAAATTTGAGCGATGATTTCACACCATATCTATTCTCCCAGCGCACCCCGGGGAAGATGGACTTCAAACCCAACAATTATCAAAGAATATATAAAGGCGTCGCCGATGACCGAATCGATGAAGAAGGCCGTCGTCTGGGCAAAGATCAACACAATTTCGTAGAGCTCTTCGGTATTCCTCCAACGCTGTCGGTCCTTCAGAAACGTTTCGTGTTGGATGAATCCAAAGAATGTTACGAAAAACTAAACCTCAAGCTTTTGCGTAGATACCGTGGGATCATCCGTTATAAGGGCGTCAGCGGCGCCTCATCATACCTGAAACGTTATGAAGAGCTCAGAAAACAAGTGCTCGCAGCAAAAAAGAAACACAGAAACATATCCCTCGATAAGCTGGGAAAAAAAGACAAATACGCTTTCCTGGTAAAACAGTACCGGATCGCCCAAGTCAGGGTAGCGGTAATTCATCAAGCACAAATGAGGCTTCGCTGTGAAGGTCTTTTGGACAAAAATGAAAAATACAGCCGCCGACACATGGATTATGTGACCCATAAGGCTATCGCCCGATTTGAGAGAAAGCATATGATCTTCGGCTGGGGGCAACTTCATGGTAAGACCTTGCGGTATCTCGGCTCGGATCCTACTACAAACAACCACCGTGCGCTCATGAGAGTCTTAAGAGAGCGCGTCGTACACAGCCTCGGCATACTGGAAGATGGGACAGCGTCAAAGCACGAGCATGGCTTTTACGAAGTCGACGGAAAGAAACACAAAGTTCCCAACCTTGTGAAAACATATACAAACATTCTGGCAAAAGAGATTGGACTGGATTCTCCGAAGAAAGCATCTGAGTTTTTCCACAACTATCCACCCGAGTTTTTTGCTTTTTTCTATGTAGGGGTCAAACTACCGGAGCGCCCCCCATACTATAAAGACAACATGACCTTATCTGTTGAGTTGGACAGAGGAGATGTCTGGTACGATTATCCATACGATGGTGTCGGCAACAAAAAGTCACAACCACGATCCCGCCTGCCTCACATAACTCTTTTTGCGCATTGGAAAAACCAAAAGATAGCGCTGATTAGCTGGCACACCACAATAGGGGGGTGGCGTCGGGAATTTAAAGACGGAAAACTCTACCTCGCCTACAAAGGTTCGCCGCCGGGACTTAAAACATGGCGTAATATAGTAGCTGCGCCTGTCTGGATACCTCCGGCGACCACACCTCCTGCAGCGCTTTTGGATCGCAAAGGGGGACGAGAAAACGGCCGCTATAAAGTGAAGAGAAAAGAGATCGGACCAAGCTATAGAAGCGCATACGGGTTGGTGGCCGCATACCATATAGAACAAATCCCCAACAAACCAGGAGCGTGGGTTGATGAAGGAATCCGAACCCACGGCTCTGTATCATACATGTCGATTTTCCGAGGTTTTTCACATGGTTGCCATCGCCTGCACAACCATCTCGCAGTTCGACTGTTTTCTTACATTCTTCGTCATTCTCCCTATGTCCGAAAAGGGCAAATTCCTCTGGCCTATGAGAAGAAATTCACTTACAGGAAACAAAAATACAAAGTAGAATTAACCACCCGCGGTTACAAGTATTCACTCAAGAAACCTGTCAATGTAACTGTAACAGAGGGAAGAATACGAGGTGAGCTGAAAAAACCAATCGAGCATTATATGCCGTATCCTGGAATAAAGTACTCAAAAGATGATCCAAACCTCAAACCGGGATGCGACAAAGAAGAAGGCTGGGCACCCGCAGAAACCATGCCTTCGGATGTTCCGCCGGACGATGACAAACCAATCAACCCTGCTTCGAGTGATCTAAAGGAAGAAGTAGAGGAGTCGAAGAAGGATAATCAAGCCGCCGAAGAAACAGAGAAAGGCTCAAAGCAAACGACTTCGGAAAAGGCTCGGGAAACAAAGGAAGAAAAAACAAAGAAAACAGAAGCCGGGACAAAGAAAAAAACAGAGATGAAGACAAAAAAAGAGAAAACCAAAGAAACAAAAAAAGAAGCAAAAAAGAAAGATAACAAATAAATATAAAACCTCAGGCTCCCCACATGACCGGTTTCACCTGTCAGGCATGAGCCGAACCGATCCAAGCATTGCTGCTTTGCGATTCCTCTCGCCACCGATATGAAAGGGGGTTTACAAATCAAAGACAAAACAGTTATCATTTCGACATTGCAGAGTGCCCACATTAACTCGGGCGAACATGGACATACTCACCTGATAAGCAAGAAATAGATTCTTATGTGTGTCTCTGCATGTTGTAGAGTAGTAGCTCATGAAAACAGCCCCTTTGGGCCATGAGCACAAAAAAAGTTTTTGTTAGATTTAGAGCACCATGGAAATTTCACCAAAAACAAAATTCGCCCCACTTACCCATGGACAAAGGATGATCCGGCTTTTTTTGGTGTTGTGTTTTTTCTCGGGAGGGTGCAGGGAACCCGGCGTTAGAGCACCAAGGTGCGGAAACGGGATAGTCGAGGGCAGGGAGGAATGTGATAACGGTATCAATGAACCCGGCACGGGGTGCACTCCCGATTGCCGGTTGGAGAGCGGTGAAATCTGCGGAAACTACGAAGATGATGACGGAAACGGTTTGGCCGACTGCGCTGATCCAGCCTGCTTCGGCCACCCTGTCTGCGAACAAGATCCGCCCATAGAAAACTGCCACAACGGAATCGACGACAGCGGCAACGGACTGACCGACTGCGAAGATCCCGTCTGCGAGTCAACCTCTTTTTGTATAGCTGATGAAGATTGTGAAAATGGAATCGATGACAACATGAACGGCCTCACTGATTGTGAAGATCCGGAATGCTTCGGCCTCCCCGTATGCGGGGGTTGTGATACAGAAGAAGATCTTGAAGTCTTGGAGGCGCCAACCAACACAAGTCGGGAGTTTGATCAAGATCCTACTGGAGACATATCCGAATTGAGCTGTCCCAATGGCGGCGCTCCTGATATTCAGCTCAGATTTACGATTAATGATCCAATGCATTTAATTGCGTCTATAGAAACTCCCACAAGCTCATTAACCGGTCTGGGGCTGCTGAAAGAAGCCGAACCCGGGGTTTCCTGTAAAATGAATGAGTTGGCATGTATTGAAACAGATGACAGTGGGAATGCAGAGCTGATCATCGACATGCTGCCGCCTGGGACCTATCGACTCGCTATAAAGCCGTCCAGTGAAGGTTTTGGCGGCACTGTTCAACTTGAAATGTCCCTTGAAGACGGCACGGTTGAGCACCGCTGTGATGACGGCAAAGACAACAACGGAAATGGGCTCATCGATTGTGATGATCCCGACTGTTCTGAGTGGCCGGACTGC
>JAABSF010000021.1 GCA_011390535.1 Deltaproteobacteria bacterium
CAAGCTCATTCGAATGGGTTAAAAAAGCTCTTTCAAGACAACTCATAATAGGACCTGATTTTTCGACGTCAATACATTGGACATGGCCAACAAAAATTTACAGCCCTTTATGCCTCGTGACTCAACTTTAAATTCCACAATATCCTCACCTTTATTAGCCATTGCTTTGACTTCAGCTCTTAGAACTGACTTTGGGTTTTCCAGCCTTTCAGGAGAACAGAGGCAATTTTCCTGCAAAACGAGAAAAACAGCACCGCAAACAGTGTGAACACAACCCGATCCGGAATTGGCTTCAATTTTGAATATAACAAAGCAAAGAGCCTATGATTTGGATGAGAGTTTTACCGGGAAACAAAAAATCGTTGAACAAATCCTCGCAGGATTGAAGCAGACTTCAAAAACAGAAAGTGTGAGAGTACCACATGAAACAACAAGAAGCAGAAAGAAAAGCCGAAAAACTCAGAGACAAGCTCGAGTACCACAACTACCGATATTACGTACTGGATGACCCCGAGATCTCGGACGCTGAATATGATGAACTATATAAGGCCTTACAGTCGATTGAAAAAGCACATCCAGATCTTATTACAAAAGACAGTCCTACGCAGCGAGTGGGAGGCCAAGTACGTGAAGGGTTTGAAAGCGGTACGCATGAAACTCCAATGCTCAGTCTGCAATCGGTTTATAAGGAAGAGGAGGTAGAGAGATTCTTCCAGAATTGCCGCAATGAATTAAAAAAACAAAAGGTGCGATTGGTCGCTGAGCCCAAATACGATGGTGTGAGCGTGGAGTTGACCTACGACTACGGACGTTTGGTGCGAGGTTTGACCCGCGGGGACGGTCGAAGAGGAGAAGAGATTACGGCCAACCTGAAAACCATCCACGAGGTACCCCTGCGGTTGCAAAAGAACAAAACCACTTCTTTACCATCGCATCTGGTGGTCCGCGGTGAAGTTTATATGCTCAAACAAGAATTTGTCGAATTCAACAAAGCACAAGAGGCGAATGGCAAAAAGACATTTGCCAATCCCAGAAACGCCGCTGCCGGGAGCTTGCGTCAATTGGATCCCAAAGTTACGGCGAAACGGCCGTTGCATATATTTTGCTGGGAAATTAGTGACGCAACAGAGGGCCGCCCCTCCACCCATTCGGATTGCTTGAAAGCACTCTCCGATTTCGGCCTCAAGGTTTGCTCAGAGTGGGAACCCGTGGATTCGGTGACAGACGCCATTGACTACCACCACCGGATGGAGGATCGTCGGGACGATTTGAGCTACGAGGTCGACGGGTGTGTATATAAGGTCGATCATTTGGCCGATCGCGAAACCCTGGGCACGCGGGCGGCCAATCCGCGTTGGGCCCTGGCTTACAAGTTCACTTCAAGGCAAAAAGCGACACGGATTAAGGAGATTAATGCACAGGTGGGACGAACCGGAGTGTTGACGCCGGTGGCGGTGCTTGAGCCGGTCAAAATCGGTGGAGTAACCGTGAGCAATGTTTCTTTACACAATCAAGACGAAATCGACCGGAAAGACATCCGCGTTGGTGACACTGTCATGGTGGAGCGAGCCGGAGACGTCATACCACATGTAGTCAAAGTCATTACAAACAAACGTAATGGCGACGAAAAAAAATACCAGCTCCCCGAGCGGTGTCCGATCTGTGAAACAAAAACCATCAAGCCTCCGGGAGAAGCTCAGACACGATGTACAAATGCATCCTGTCCGGCTGTGCTAAAGCAGTCTTTGCTGCATTGGGGCTCACGTCATGCTACCGACATTGATGGCTTGGGGGAAAAAGTCGTCAATCAATTGGTGGATCAAGGCATGGTCGAAAACATCGCCGAGCTTTACGATTTATCGGCTGATGCGCTGGCCGGACTGGAAAGAATGGCCCAAAAAAGCGCGGCGAAATTGGTGAAGGCTCTTGAAAACAGCAAAAGAAACTCTCTCTCACGAATCATATATGGTCTCGGGATACCTTTGGTAGGCCGGGTCATGGCCCGCACCCTTGCTGAAGAGTTCGGTACACTACAAGCATTGAGCCAGGCGGATGAAGAGCGGCTGTTGCAGATCGATGATGTGGGTCCGGCGGTAGCCTCGGCGCTTCGGGCCTGGTTTGACAATCCGCAAAACAAAAAACTGCTCACCGCGCTTCAAGATCACGGAATCGATCCCCATTTGAAGAGACGTACCAAGAGCAAGAGACTCGAAGGAAAGACTCTGGTGGTAACCGGTGAACTGACAACAATGACCCGCGAGGAAGCACGTGAAGCCATTGAGATGGCCAAAGGCAAATCCACCAGTAGCGTATCGAGCAAAACCGATTTTTTGGTTGTCGGCACCAATCCCGGTTCCAACAAGACCAAGGCTGCTCAAAAACACGGTGTAGAGACTATCGACGAAGATGAATTTTTAAAACTCCTCGGCAAAAATCAAGAGTAAGGAGGACAAAATGGAACGTGAACATTTGGTCGAAATGGTCCAATCTTATGGTGGGCTGAAAAATGAACAAAAGAGAGCGGAATTAGTCATCGACGCAACCATTGAAACACTTTTTGCCGCTTTGGATAACCAGGGGCGCAAAGTGTTGGAAGAAAACATAGGCGCGGTGAAAAAGTTACCGACAAAAAAACTCGATAGCAACCAGATCACAATAACTCCACAAGAACTCTATCAGGAGGTTGCCCGGCGAGAAAAAGTGGACATCGGATTTGGGATGGAGCATGCCCAAGCCGCATGTTCGGCTTTGGCCGAGGTAATTGAACCTTCCGCTCTGAAAATGATCAAAACACACGGCGCCGAATCAATTGCCGAGCTACTCACCCCCCGGCGGGAATTTCGCCCATCAAAATCACCGGTTTCACCCCGTCATCACCCGGATCCGGAAGGCCGTGGCCGCACATTGGCGGCGGGTCGTCCGGGGAGTCGCCACCCGGTCTCGGAAGCCGAGCACGCAGGTGCACATACTCAATCGGTGAGCAGAAATAAAAACCCCCACCGGGACACCAAAATATCTTCAACGACCGGATCGGCGGCCGAACGTCATCACCGCACATTGGCGGAAGGCAACCCGGGAAGCCGCCGTCCACTAAGCGAAACTAAAGATTGAAGATTGAAGATTGAAGATTGAAGATTGAATATCGAATATCGAAACACACTGAAGACTTGGTCGGCCTACGGCTCCGAAACCGACCCTGCCCTCAAAATACGATTACACCTCACAGCTAAAGACATTGGGCTGAGTGATTGACATATAGATATTTGTCGTAAAACATGTTTACGTTTTTCTGAGAATTTTCCAGTGCCCATGCTGGTTCTTTGGTAGAGGAGAAAGATATGAGAGTTGCGACAGTTGAACAGATGCGAAATATGGATAGTCGAGCTGTACAAGACTACTGTTTGCCGGAGACCGTCTTGATGGAAAATGCCGGCTTGGCTTCGATTTCAGTGATTCAAGATGAATTGGAAATAAGAGAGAATAGATTTCTTGTGCTTTGCGGTTTGGGGAATAACGGCGGCGATGCTCTTGTAGTAGCGCGCAAACTGAATTCAATCGGTGGAGAAGTTAAAGTTGTGGTGTTGGGAGACCCCCAAAAATATAAAGGAGCATCAGCCGACAACTTCAAAAGAGCAAAAAAGGGAGGTATGGAGATCATTGAATCCCCCGACGATGACATCCTGAATGATTTGTTAACCCACTCAGATGTGGTAATAGATGGCCTTTTCGGTACAGGGCTTACGAGAGAGGTCGGCGGTCGCTATAAAGACACAATAGAAGCGATAAACAAACACAGAAAACAGGTTTTTTCCCTGGACATACCTTCCGGCGTAGACGGAAACAGCGGCCAAATAAGGGGTGTAGCTGTTCAAGCAGATCATACAATCACCTTCGGTCTCCCAAAATTGGGCAACCTATTGTACCCGGGAGCATCTTGTGGAGGGAAGCTGTGGGTGACACATATCTCATTCCCACCTGCGCTTTATGAGGATGACACCATCAAAATTTCACTGATAAAACCCCGCTCTCTTCCTCAAAGAAGCGCATATGGTCACAAAGGGAGCTTCGGAGATGTGTTATTCATCGCCGGTGCGGCCGGATATCTCGGAGCGCCGTCTTTTTCTTCTCTTTCTTTTTTGAAAGCGGGTGGCGGATATTCACGCCTGGCAGCTCCGAAATCCATTGTACCACATGTGGCCGGAGTAGCTGGAGAGGTTGTCTTCTTGCCGCAAGAGGAGACATCGGAAGGGACGTTGTCTTCTTCATGTCTTCCAGGATTGTTGGAGTGGTGCAAAAAAGCAGACATGGCCGTCGTGGGGCCGGGCCTATCGATAAACAAAGAGACCCAAAGCATGATCCGAGAGCTCATCGCTCAGGCGGATTGTCCTTTGTTACTTGATGGAGATGGATTGACAGCTGCTGCAACCAATCTCAACATTATCAGAGACCGTAAAGCACCTACCATCTTAACCCCTCATCCAGGTGAAATGGCAAGGCTCTGCGGATGCACGATTAAGTATGTGCAAGAAAATGCTGTAAATACACTGCGCAGTACATCTGCAGATCTTGGCGCTCAGATTGTATTGAAAGGCGCACACTCTTTAATCGGGCTTCCCGATGAACGAGTATTCATCAACGTAACCGGCAATTCAGGCATGGCCTCCGCCGGCTCCGGCGATGTCCTTGCCGGAACAATCGCTGCAATGTATGGTCTCGGCCTGCCTGTAGCCGATGCCCTTATCAACGGAGTTTTTCTTCACGGGATGGCAGGGGATTTCGCTGCACTTTATCAAGGCGCAGATGGAATCACAGCAAGGGATATCATGGAGGCTCTCCCCGAGACAATTGAGAGCTTCAGAGAAGATTACAAAAACATAGTGTCTTCTCACTATGGCGCCATAAGGGTGATTTTATGATGAACAAAATATACATATCGATAGTCTTTGCAGGAACTATAGGGGCGGCCTTTTTTATGACGTCCTGCCGAGGCTGTTATTCCCTGGAAGGTTGCGGACGAAAAAAACCTTGTACAAAAATAGCTGAAGTTGGAAAGAAATGTGTCATTCACTCTCAAAAAAAATCTCTGGATTTGCTGGAAAAAGAATGCCTGACAGCTACTCGGCGAGGTAAAAAGTGGGTCTCTTGGTATATGCAGTGCCTCAAGCAGTGGGGCATGAAATGCAAACCTTTTCGTGAATGTATCAGTTTAAAGGAACAACGAGAACGAGAAAAATGGCGGCCCCATGAAAGACGGTGATGACAATCCACTGCCTGAACTGCAGTTTATTTTTACAATGAAAGATTGCCCCAAAACTCAACCGTAGCTACATGTCGAATGTAGATATTCCCACACGCAGCGGGTGTGTTACCAAGATAAGCCTTATAAACAAGATTTACGGCAAGGTTCTTGGCCAAATTCCGCTGTAATGAAATGAGCGCGGAGCTCCTGCTCTCCTCATCCAGATGTAAAAAAGGTTCCGGTGAGGTAGGGGCATATAGCAACAACGCACCAGGGTAACTGAGATACTGATATGTGGCCTTGAGAACTGTGACCAAGCTAAAAGGAAGATTGAACGCCGCACGTCCGGTTATGGTGTGTCGTGTTAATGACCATGCACTGTCACCCGAAATGTTGGCCTTCAAAGTGTAGCCCAGCCCGGCGAGAAAACTCCCGATGTACACAGTTTCAAAAGCAAAAGTGTGCAAAACATCCCTCCTGCTTATACCATCTTCGTCTTCAGGCTTGGGATAGAAATGAATATCCATGGAATAGTCTGCTGTTACCTCCAAGGAAGATGTCTCTAAAGATCCTCCAAAAACCTTTTTGCTCTGCAAACCCGTCGCGAATCCAACGCTTGTAAACCCAAGGTTAGGAAAGGGCCGGTACCTGAAACGTGCGGCTGAAAGAGAAACGGTAGCAGACAATCGCCGGTGGAGCCTTCTGTAATACGCGGACCGAAGATGGGAATACCGATAGTCTTGAAGCTCGGGAAAAGAAACTATCTTTTGCGAGGTGGTTTCGGAGTTATCTAATTTCTGGACCTCACTGCCAAGAGTCTTCTCCCAACTCTCCCAATAGAGCCCCGATAAAACAAAAAGATCGCCCGTGGATCTGAACTTGTGGGTCCAGCCTGCCTCTAAACGATGTTTGAATACGTCTTCTCCCCGAGCCCTGTGATCTGAATGAATTCTTGCCCCGGCAAGATAACTCATATTTAAAAGGTTCCGTTTGTCTGGGTTGTTTACCCAGGAGAGTTCAAAGGTTCCTGTATTGAAGAATGTTGAAACCGGCGCCTGACCGGTACACGGATCCAATCTTGTGGGATTTGAATCAAAACCACTTCCCATGGTCCAGCCGAATTTAAGACTATGTTGTGATTTTTTCTTTTGGGCAGCCTCAGCTAGGTTCGGATCCACCGATTCAGAAGCTTTTTTCGAGTTCTTGTCACCGGAAGAGGAAGCCGGGTTGGTATCCGCTCTAGCATAAGAAGCGATGGAAAACAGGTCGGCTTTGGCGAAAAAAAAGGAAAAAGTAAGACAAAAAACTGTGAGGTGAGAAAAAACCAGGGACTGATCCCGCCAGGGACCCGTTTTACATCCCCTCAAACCCATTCAAAATCAGACTTTACGTCGAAACGCAAAAGCCAAGCCAAGCAAGGCAAGCAATGACAAGAGGTAAAGCGGCGGTGTGGTGCCACCTACCGGAGTGCGACACCCACAGCTTGAAGGAGAATCAGCGCCATGACCTGAACCGGCATCAAAACCGACGCCTGCGTCCTGACCCCCGATTGGTACACATTCACCGTCTATACACTCTTCCAATGGTCCACAAAGATTATCACCGTCATCTATAATACCGTTGCAATCATTATCGACACCGTCGCACACCTCTTCCGTCGGCTGTCGCGCTGAGCACCCATACCAATTCCCATTGACACACACCTCTACTCCAACACCACAATCCGTCTCACATTCTCTTGTCAAATCTTCATCCGTCGTTCCGTCGCAGTCATTGTCCAAACCATCACACGTTTCCTCACTCGGACCTACGGCGCCATCGCAATAGTCGCTCCAAATGCCCTCGTCATCACAAACCTGAACACCCTCTTCGCATTCTCCGATGGAGATCCCACAGGGTCTGGTTTCGCCGATGACACAATCACATCCTTCGTCGGTGATACCGTTGCAATTATTATCCAACCCGTCACAAATCTCTTCCGTAGGCCCGGTCTCACCATAACAATCACCCCACACTCCATTGCGACACGTCTGGATACCTTGACTACATTCACCTTCATTGGTGCCGCAGGGGCGATCATGTACGACCTCCAAGGCGATCTCTTCCAACACCACCGTCAAGGTTAAAAAATCAACCGCCTGGTAGTAGCAATTTTGAGGATGCTCGGGGTTATCAGAAGTTTCGTCACAGTTGGGTTGGGCTGTCCCACCGGCAACCGCCATTCGATTGAGGGCGAGAGCATCCACTGAATAAGTGAATCCCACAACATAGACTGGGATACCCAACGCGGCCAAATCTTCCACTGCACCAACAGGATCAAAACGCGTGGCCGGATCGTAGGGATCGCACCACTGCCAACCATCTGTTATGAGCAGCACAAAGCTGGGCCTGTGAGATACCTGCAGCGGATCGTAATTTGCCGCCGCCTCCAAGCTCTCCGCCATGGGTGTCCAGTTTCCACCTTCGGGTGGTGGATCGCCAAGGGCGGCTTGAATCGCTGAGCCGTTGTTCGGAGCCATTTCCACCACAACCTCGCCGGGATTACACTGGTTCGGATACGGAAATATCATCAAACCGAAATCAATGGACTCTTCGTAATTGCCGGTTATAAAATCGATGGCTTCTGTGGCTTCGGCCCAATTGGTGCTCTCACCATCCAATGATGTGTTCATCATGCTGGAAGATTTGTCCAGCACTATGAGCCCCTGGGACGTATAACACTCATCGTCTCCATGGGCGGTTTGTGGTGTCAGGTAACCAAAACATATCACACCAAACAAAATGAACGTTCCCAAAAATCTTTCTCTCGATTGCATCACTTCCTCCATAACTCATCGGATCGTGGTAAGATCTTGATCCGTAATAATCTTCCAACATTTTAGAGTCTATAACAATTAAGCACTAAGTCCAAGCATGATCGTATAAGTTTTTTTTCTTTTTTGTAATCTTTATTTCGTCGAAGGTGTCTAACGTGGTTTTTTCTTAGGTTTCGCAGATGAGGAACCGGACATTGAGCGCCTGAGGTTCTTTCGCCGCTTTTGCCATGCCCGCACCGGCCCTCCTCCACGGTGCCAACCCGGCGGAGACACTCTCCCTAAAAGTGCGCGTCTATCCAAAAATTCACGCTCTCTCTCGGGAGCATCCTGCGCTTCAGGTATTTTCACCACAAAAGAATCAGGAGGAGTGTCCACCTCGTGATGGTAAGAAAGTTTGGTGACTACGATTGCATCCTGAGGGGTTTTGAAGCTGTAAACAGCTTGAAATTGCACTTTCAATGGTGCTGCCGTCTCCTTGTCCAGATAAACCGTTCCGTTTATTTCGGTTAATTTTAATGTCTTACGCCAATTTTTCGCTGGCCGGGCGCTAAAGCTCGGAGGTAAAGGCTTATCACGAAGCACTAAATCATACCGCCATACGGGTCTCTCTAACCCGCTCTTTTCTCCCTCTGATGATGGCTTCAGTGAAACAAAACGAGATAACATCTCCCAATAGGACCCTAATTTGCTCCAAACTATTTCAATTTGATCTATTACTTCTCTACGTTCGCCCGCTCGCTTCATCAGCGGCTGATACCTGTTTTTGTAATAAATAACGTCATCCCGCCAAAACAGCTCCCAGCCATATTCACGGGAATTCTCAACCAGAGCGTGCAGGGTGCCGCTCCTATCTTTTTCCACCAGGAAATTCTCCTCAAGTGACTCGTTTCTATCTCGATCCTTTCTCTCGCTGCCATCAATTTTCATAACCATTTTACTTTGTCCATGAAAACTAAAAAACTCCGGCAACAAGCCATCCCCATCCCTCTCCTTGAAAGAGAGCGTGAGCGCTGCAGCAGCCTGCCCGGGATCGTCACCGATCTTTTTCAAGTCAATCGCCCTCTTTTTTGTTAAACTGCTCTCCCTTTTTCGCTCTTTACAGCCTATGGGTGCCATCGAGACGAGAGAGACCACAACAAAAACACAAGTTTTCAATGAAGAAAAAGAAAAAAACCTCAAAGCCTGCCTCAGTTCCACAGTCATCTTGATCCTGTTCCGGATCTGTAACATCTCCTGTTGCCTTAGGGCACTCAGTGCCCTATCTACCGACTCAAAACAAATCCTAGAATTGACATGAGATTTGTGACGTGGGACACCTTAGCTGTCAAGCTTTCATATTGAGTCAATCGCCTGGAAGTGTGATATATTGAATCCTTCCGGTTTTTGTACAAAATAGAGCCGAGAACAGAAGCGCTGACAGTTTGAGTCTAAGATTCAAACCATTATCAAGACGAAAAAACCGGAAGCGCTCGATAAGAATTATATGGGCTGCGTTGAATGAAATACATTTAATGTTGATGCAGCTCTAAAACTAACGAAGTCCGGGGTTAAACCGGCATCAGTGGGAGCGGTGGGAGCGTGTAGGAACAAAGCCCTATTCAGACGGGTCTGGAAAAAGAATCATCATGGATGTTCGTTGCGAAAAATGTAAAACAGAATACGAGTTGGAAGACAGCCGCGTCACAAACAAAGGTGTAACAGTCAAATGCACCCAGTGCGGGCATTTGTTCCGTGTCAGAAGAAGGGCGGGCACCGGCGTCACTGAAGCTCCCACAAATAAAAATGGAGCAGAGACGAAGGGGAGAAAGAAAACTGTCCCCGGCAGATTTGCAGGAGCCAAACCGAAACGGCAAATACCGGATCTGAACGTGGGCGGATCCCAGACAAGAGAACCCCAAGAATCTGCAGAAAAAAAGGCTGCGAGCGACAACACCGCAGGAGAGAAAGCAGCAAAAGGACAGGGACAAACAGAAGAACAGCCCGCTGCAAAACGTTGGCTCATACGACGAACTTCCGGAGAGGTGTTCCAGTTCAAAGAGTTGACCACTCTGCAGCAATGGATAGTGGAAGAAAAAGTCGACAGGGAAGATGAAATATCAAAAAGCGGAAAAGCTTGGGAAAAACTGGGCGCGATTGAAGAGCTGAAGTCATTCTTCACAGTTGTAGATCAAGCGAGACAAGCGCGGCTGGTAAAAGCAAAGTCTGAGAGTGGCCAAGACAAAAATCAGAGGGCCCAAAAAAGTGACAAGCCGGCCATAGACAAAAAGTTAGAGGATAAAGAAAATGTAGATCTGGCCACTGCACCAACACTACCGCCGGACAAAAAATCCGGGGAAAAGAAAACCTCTGAAAGAAATGGTGCTAATGAAACTCATCCAACAGAAGACGAAAGGCCGACAAAGAAAGATTCTACTGCACCGGAAACTTTGTCAGCCGAACAACAAGATGATGCCGAAGAAGAAGATATACCCACTGCAGAGATGAAGAAAGGGCGAGAATCTGCAGCTTATGAAATGGGAAGCGGTGTATTCAAAGAAGATGTCGAAGGCCCCTCGGAGATGGGGAAGCTTACAAGCGGCGACAAAGAACCCGGTCGCACGGCGGCTTGGGAAAAAGAAGGCTTTCGTGTCTCTAAAAAAGTAGTTGAGCCCACCGCCGAAATTTCAATCTCCGAGAGAGAGGCCCTGCAGCGACCTGGTTCAGGAGCAATGAAGGTGATCGCCGTTGTCGTAATAGGTGCGATCATTGGTCTCGCCGCAGTTATTGGGATTTGGAAATGGGACAAAATTGTTGATCTCCTGGCAGGTGAAGAAGACAAGGCCACAGACAAATACAGCCACGCAAGAGCTCTTGTATTGAAAGATACAGAAGAATCCCTTAGCCGTGCTAAAGAGATATTCCGAGTTGTCTATGGAGCAAAAAAATCAGCAGAAGCTCGCGCCGGGCAAGCCAAAGTTGCGGCACTGCAGGCGCTCTATAGAAAATGGAAAGCCGACTCCCTAGAAGAAAAAGCCCAACGAATCGTACAAAAGAGAGCAAACACCGGCCATGTCTCAAAAACAGCAACAAATGGGGAGAAAGAGAGCAAAAACCCTAATCTATCAAAAAAACCAGAACCAGCAAAAAAGCCTCTCAAGGATGCACCCAAGCACGCAAAGATCCCCGATCTGACTCCCTCGCCCGAGGCTGCGGCCCTGAGAAAAAAAGCTGCAGAAACAAGAGGTGAGGCAGCTGTTTGGGCTAAAGAAGCCCTGGGACACGCTAGAGCCGCTTATGACATCAAAAAAAGCTCCCTCACAAGTCGAATTCTGGCACTTTCCTTGCTGGCCGCCGGGCGAGATTCTGCCGAAGCGAAAAAGCATCTGCAGTACGCACTAAACGAACAAGGAAACGATCCAAACACGCTCTATGTTAAAGCGGTGCTTGAGTCAACGGAAGAAAAGTGGAGTGAAGCCCGACAGAGTCTTAGACAGGCCATAGCGATCCATCGAAAACAAAGCACAAAGATTATGTATCGTGCACATTATCTCATGGCGCGTTTGTCCTTGAAGCTAAAAGAACCAGGGAAAGCAAAAAATGAGCTGCAAAGCATATTAGCCACCAATAAGAACCACAGACAAGCAGAAGACCTCCTTAAGTTCATCACCGAAGAGGATAGCTCACCGGAAGAAGAAGCTGTAGCAGAACAAACCGCTGATGCAGGAGTCGAATCTGTGGACGCCGGGAAAGGCGATACAGCGGAAACCCCCGAAGAACCCTCTACTGATAAAGCTCTTGTTGGAGACTACGACACGCTAGTACGAAAGGGTGATCGGTTTTCTGAAACTGGACGGGTGGATGATGCAGTTAGAGCATACAACCAAGCACTTCAACAAAAACCCTCAGGAGTCGAAGCTCTCACAGGTCTGGCATACTGCCATCTTGATAAAGGACGATCAGCAAAAGCGAAATCGACATTTCGAAAGGTCCTGTCCTTGAGCGCCGGACACGGAGAAGCGCTTATCGGGATGGCCGAGATCTACAAAAAAGAGTCAAACTGGAAAAATTCCATGGAATACTTTAAGCGTTACCTTAATTATCATCCAGGAGGGCGAAGAAGTGGACTGGCTCAAAGAAATCTAAAAGAATTAGAAGAACGAATTGAACGAGAAAAACCTAGAGAGATTTCAAAACCTGAAGAGGAAGAGGCCGCTCCACCCGACAAGGGGGACGCCGAGACAAAAGAACCTCGTCCAGAATCAAAGAAGGTGGTTATACCACCGTCCGAAAAGGAGCCTGCCGAGCCTCGGCCTGATACAAAACCTTCCACCGAAGACAAAAAAGATGCTCCTTCGCCCAGACCCAGAGCTTCGAGTGGAGATAAACCCGACACTCGCGAAAATCCACCCACGAACGAAGATTAAAAACACCGTTAACTAGGCTTTGAATCCACAGGAGTGACCATGCAAAAAAAGAAACGAGCGGCGAAAACATTAGCAATGGTGTTATGTACATTCTTTTCGTTGTTTTTATGGTGCGCTGTGAGTTGCCGTGGACCGGCTGAGACCGGTGCAAAAATGAAAGGTGATAAAGCCCAAGGTCACGGTAACGAAGTAGCTGTCATCACATTGACGGGAAACATGGTGGAAGAAAAAAGTCTCGGCGATATCTTTGGCCCTAAGGCTATGGTTTTAAGAAACGTTTTGGACCGCCAGAGATTCGAAAATTGGAAAAATTGTTTTAAGGGTCGGTTCCTTAAATACTGGTTGGGCACAAATCCATGAGCTTAGGGACGCTCTGGCTACCATTAGGCGTGGAAATAAGAAGGTTGTATTTCATCTGGATGAACCGAACAACCTCACCTATTTTTTGGCATTGTCAGGCGATGAAATTCAAGTCTCACCCACATCTTACTTGTGGCTTATTGGTTTAAGAAGTGAGGTTATTTTCCTTGCAGGGTTATTGGAAAAGTTGGGGCTGAAAGCCGACATGTTACAGGTGGGAGAATACAAAGGAGCGGTTGAACCGTTAACCCGAAAAGAGATGTCTAAAAATCTGGAGACTTCACTCTCAGCGCTTCTAGACGGCCTCTATACCGAACTTGTAAAGGAGACAGCTCAAGGACGAAACCTAAAAGAAGATGCCGTAAAAAAGCTGATTGACAGCGCACCGCATTCTGCAAAAGACGCCATAAATGCCAAGCTGATTGACAGGATTGCCGGTTTCCGTGATTCAGTTATCGAGTTGGCAAAAGGCGGAAAGGTAAACTGGAGTTACGGCAAAAAAGAAAAGGCCGGTTCCTGGAGCGAGCTGCTTGAGCTCATCCAACCGGAGACCACAGGTAAACCGCCTAAAGAAGACCATGTTGCAGTTGTTTATGCCATCGGACCCATAATTTACGGTGGAAAACAAGGGGGCGGCTTGGGTGGAGAAGAGATGGTCTCATCACATGAGCTTGAGAGCATTATGGATAAGCTTAAGGACAACGCAAAGGTAAAGTCGGTGGTGCTCAGAATCAACAGCCCCGGTGGTTCC
>JAABSF010000206.1 GCA_011390535.1 Deltaproteobacteria bacterium
GGCTTGTTTGTATGAGTGCGGAAGTCAAAACACCGCGTGTGTCGAGGAGTGCGATATCGTAGATTGTATTGACCATGATGGTGACGGCTGGGGTTCCGGTGAGGACTGCGCATGGGAAGATTGCGACGATACCAATGCAGATGTGTATCCGGGAGCTCCCAAGCAGTGTGACGGCCTTGACAACGATTGTACAGGCACCATCGATGACGGTACCCCCGGCAATCTGTGTCCCCAGCCTGAGTGTGTGAGGGACTGTGCATCAGAGCTTCCATGCGAAGCTCCCTGCGGAGGGGATGAGCAGTGTTTGTATGAATGCGGTTCAACCAACACAGCTTGTGTCGAGGGTTGTGCCTATGTTGACTGCGTTGATAGTGATGGTGACGGCTGGGGTGTCGGAGAGGATTGCGTGGTAGAAGATCCGGATGACAACAATCCGGGGGTTCATCCCGGTGCAGGTGAGATTTGTGGAGATGGGTTCGACCAGAACGGCAGCGGGATACCCGACGAAGGGTGTTTGTTGTGTATAGATTTAAACGGTGATGGTTATGGCGTGGGTCCGAACTGTTTTGATCCATACGGACGTAAAGCTGCTCCCTCCAGTCCGCAGACGAGCGGTTGCCGGGTAACAGAGGGCGGAGGAAGTGGAGGGAACACAACGACGCTGATCTTTGTGTTATTGGCTCTTCTGGGTTTGGCGCTTACACGTCGGCGTTATTAACGAGAAGTTTTCCTTTAGCCACAGATGGGACAGTAAAGAGGGACGGAGAGTACAGGTTCGTTGGATTGAACGGCAGCGGTTTGCGTCTGTTTTGTCTATTCTTTCCAGGAGTGTTCTTGTTCTTGATTTCTTTGTTTCTTTTGGTGCATCTTTCCTGCATATTTTGCGTGCCTTTTTGAAAAGAGCATTGCAGTTGAGTTCCAAATGAGGAAGGAGAGAAGGTATGAATAGAAAATTTCGAGGGTTTGGTAATTGGTTCAAGTCACTTTTGGTCCTTTTTGTGGTGGTATTGATGTGTGGTGCTTGCAGCAAAGGACCGAAGGTTCCGGATTTTGAGCTTGTAGCTCTGGAGGGTGGAGATTGTAAACTCTCTCGCGAAAAGGGAAAGGTTGTCGTGCTGACTTTTTGGCATCTGAGATGCCCATATTGCAGGGATCAGATGGAGGAGTTTAAAAAGTTGGTGAAAGAAGTGGATATGAAAAAAGTCGCCATAGTGGCAGTGCATTCACATGGAGGTGTAAGAGTTGCAAAAATGTTGTCGCGGTTTGAAGGAAACCCGGACATACAGATCTGCTTGGATGATGGAGCTGTAGCCAAGAAATACAAAAAGTTGGACGAAAAATACCGTATACAAGGAGTCCCGCATAATTTGATTCTTGACGGAGAGCGACGGATAAGAAAGGTGCGCAGGGGGCTCACAAAGGTATCTCAGCTCAAAAAAGACATAAAGAGCCTTCTTTAAAAAAGGACCTCCAAGCCGAACCCAATATCAAAGGAGCTGTAGAGATCCAACCCCCAGTGCTCTATGTGAACAAACCCAAGGCTCATGTTGGCCTCCATGCCGATACCGAAGTTATCCACGACAAAAAACTTGAACCCGCCTCCTCCCCGGGCTGCAACTGCCATCCCCCATGTGCTATATGGATAAGAGAGCATAACCAGCTGGCCGCCGGCTTTTGCATAGAACATGAAAGGAAAGCTGAAGGGAAAAAACTTCCATTTTACGCCTCCTACCAACTCTCCGGCCGAACCCCGATATCCCTCATTGGTGCAGACCAGACGATCTTCATCGTCGAGCCAACAGTGACGATCTCTCCAGCGATCGCCAAAAACCAGATTGAATTGAAGGTTCAACCACAAATCCGAGCCCAGGTTTCGTCCGTACTCAAAAAAGAGCTTTGCTCCCCCGGGAGTCCATCCCCGGGCGCTCGCTTGGCCTCCGAAGTGGAAAGAAAACTCATTGGGTCCGTTGCTTACAGCCCCTTTTCCACCTGATGCTCTTCGCGCAAAAACAGTGGAGGATTGCATCAAAAACAAAACGATCACTGCGGTCATTGTAAACAAGAGTGCCTTAGTCGGGTTTTTCATGGGTTTTGTTCGCCTCCTTGTTTGGATTTCATGTATGCCGTCTGTCGTCCCAGCGATCTTCCGGCAACATCTTCTCTAGCTCATCTAGAGGGTCTTTGCCTGAAGAGCGACGGCTTTCATAAGGATCTTCGTCATTGCCTTCTATTTCATCAATGCCTTCCGGGCCTTGAATCCCGTGGCCTTCATAGAAGCCCTCATCATCTTCTCTTTCGTCGAGATCGCTTCCCTCTATGGGCTTGTCGGATCGTACAGAAACCTTGTCTGTTGAAGCATCTCCATTACTCGGGTCATCTCCTCCGCCGGAGCCGTCTCCATCGCCTGAGCCGTCTCCATCGCCCGATCTATCTCCGTCACCTTGACCTTCATCGATACGCTTGCTTTTACCGCGGGAGACGATATAGGCAACAAGAATGCTGAAAACATACATAAGCAACATGGGTCCGGCCATGAGCGCTTGTGTTATCACATCGGGAGGGGTCAGAAGGGCGCCTATGAGAAAAGCAATCACCGCGAAGTAGCGGAAGAACTTTATCAGGTGTTTGTGTGTGATGAGACCTATTCGAGCCAGGAAATAGATAAAGAGGGGCATTTCGAAAACGACGCCGAATGCCAGCAAGAGCTTCATGACGAGGCTCACATAGTCTTGCATCATGATGGTAGCTTGCAAGGCTGCCACTGGTAGCTCCAGCTTAGATGGATCTACTTCTTTTCCGAGCCATTGGGCGATGCTCTGTATCAAGCTGAAGTTAGCCGGTTGATTATAGGCGTATTCCAGGAGAAAAGTGAACCCCATGGGTAGAACGATGAAATATCCAAAAGCGATCCCCCCGAAAAAAAAGAACACGGATGTGCCTAAAAATGGCAGGACCATCTTCTTTTCTTTTTTGTATAAGCCCGGAGATACAAACGCCCAGAGTTGGTAGAAGACAACAGGAGCCGCTAAGGCGATGCCTCCGATGAGTGCGATGGTGAGATATGTGAAAAAAGGCTCGGTCGGGCTGGAGAAGTGAAGCCGCTCCTCGCCTTTAAACGCCGCCACAAGGGGGCGGGTCAGCGCATTGAAGATAGGTTCGGAGACAAGGTAAGCGATCAAAAAACCAATTATTATCGCAAGGATAGACCATTTGATCCTTATCGCCAGCTCTTGCAGATGCTCCATAAATGGAGCATGTTTCTCGTGTTCCGGTCCTGGTAAGGCCGGGGTTGTTTTCTCAAACCCTGTGCTTTGGGTGGATGACGACTCATCGGACTCCGGCTGTGGTGAGGCGGAGTTGTCGCTTGAACCATCTTTTAGAATCTCATCTTTTGTTTTTTCTTTGTTCTTTGGAGACACGTCTCAGTCGACCTTTCCAGGTTCTATCATAACGCGTTTCTTTGCTTTGACTTCTGGATTATCATTTTGTTTTTGTAGTGTTTCTTCACCGGCCCCGTTCATTGCAAGGGTTTTTTCTGTAGCTTGATTTTCCCCGCTTATAGATTCTCCTCTGCTTTTTTTGTTCGTTGACGAGTGTTCTGAACTGCTGAGGCTGGAACGTTCTCCAACTTTTGCATTACTGTTTTCAAGCTGACTCGTATTTTTCGATCTTTTCTTTGTGCGTTTATTGAGGCCATCATTTTGCCCTTGAGAGATCATTTTTTTTCTTGATTGTTGGGGGCTCTTTTGGGAAGGGCCTTGAGGTAGCTCCACCTTCTCAATTGGTCTCTTGGGCTCGGTATCTTCTAAAAGCCGCTCCGGTGAAAAGCTCCGGACATCTTTTATGAATTCAAGCTCTTCATCCAAATCCACCTCTTTTTTCATCTCATCGACGGAGCGGCGCAGCTTAACAAAGGCTTGTGCCAGTGTCTTGGCTACTTCAGGGAGCTTTTTCGGGCCTACAAGCACGAAAAGCAATAGAGCTACCAACATCAGCTCCCACATGGATATTCCGAACATGCAATGCCTCTCGTGTTTAGACAGTGATCCGAGTAGGCCAGAGAGAGTCGGCTCAACCCTGGTTTGTACGGATAACTGACAGTCAATGAACCGGTCGGTGACAAGCCTTGTGCTTGTAAAGACCGGCCTGTGTCGTCTAAAGGGCCTCTTTTTCCATCTCAGCGCACAAATCGTTAAGGTCACCGGAGAGCTCTTCGGTTTTGCCTGCGATGCCTGAAAGCCTTTCAATGGCGGCTTGTATCTGCTCTCCTCCTCTGGCCTGTTCTTTTTGAGAGTTGTTGAGCCGGTTGATCATCTGGGTAATATTTTCAATAGCGCGGGTGACTTGCTGGCTCCCTTTTGTTTGCTCTCTGCTGGATCTTTCCACATGCTGAGTTATGGAGCGCATTTTCTCTGCGCTGCTCATGATCTGTTCGGTTCCGCGAGCGTGTTCAGAGAGCGAAACAGCCATGCCTTGAACTTTTTCGGCTGTTGAGGTGGTAGCCTCGGCCACACGGTTGGTTCCCTGAGCTTGTTCGAGAGTGGCTTGAGCGATCTGCTCTACCATCTGTGTGGATTGCTTTGCGCTCTCTAAGATGACTTGCAGGGCGCTCTCGGCTTTGTAGGATACCTTGACACCTTCATCTACATTTCTGGCACTCTCTTGCACCGCAAGAGTTGCTCGGGTGGATTCTTTTTGAACAGTTTCGATTAGTTGTGCGATCTCTTTTGTGGACGCCGCCGATCTTTCCGCTAGGTCTTTGATCTCGTCAGCTACAACGGCAAACCCTTTTCCGTGTTCTCCTGCTTGGGCTGCGATAATGGCTGCGTTCAGAGCCAAGAGGTTGGTTTGTTCAGATACATCGTCGATTACTGTTAGAATTTTCCCAATTTCACTGATCTGATCTCCCAGGCTGGACATTATATCAACGGTCTCTGCTGAGGATTTTTTAATCTGTTTCACGCTCTCCAAGGTTTGAGTAATGGCTTCCACTCCTGATTGAGCCGATTCAGTAACAGAGGAGCTCAACTTTGCGCTCTCGTTGGCAAATGTCTCAACTTGGCGAATTGATATATCGATCTCATTCATGGACGCTGAAGTCTCTTCCGCCGTGGAGGCGATTTCATCCACGCTTCGAGCCATGCTTTTGATAGCTGAGGTCATTTGTTCCAAAGCTGTTGTTGTCTCTTCAACGGAGGCGGCTAGAGTGAAAGTGTTTTCGGCTACTTCGTCGTTGGCTGCAGCCATCTCGAGAATGGAAGATGAGCTCTCTTCAGCGTTTTGAGCGAGGCTCTCCACGTTGTCGCTGAGGGATTTCAACACTTGATTCATTTGAGTTATGGCGGAGATGGTTTCTTCTATAGATCTTTGTTGATGTGCGACGCCCTTGTTCAGTTGGTTTCCTATGGTTTTGATCTTTTTGGTGTAATAAAGAATTCGAGCTTCCTTTTCATCTCCAATAGAGCATTTTGAGATCATTAGTTTCCGGAAATCTTCGAGAGAACGTCGGAGGGATTTTTCAGTCGCGTCACCGAGATCTCTCTCCAGCTCTTCATTTCCTTCGGTTTCCACCATTGCCTGGACATCCT
>JAABSF010000207.1 GCA_011390535.1 Deltaproteobacteria bacterium
AGAGTCACAGTGGGGGGCAGCCCCAAGACCATCGAAATCTCTCATGATGATAAATTCGTCTACACGGCCAACTACACAGGGCATTCGATGAACGTTATCGACACCGAGACCTTTCGCACACAAGAGCTGCACCTGGACATCTGGAAAGGATCCGGCCTCGTGGTACATCCAAAGGACCGGTTCATTTATGTCACCGGCTGGTGCTCCAACGACGTATGGGCCATTGAGCGGGTTCCACCGGGCAATAGCCCATCTCCTCCCGGCCCAATGCGGTCAAATCGCCGGATCTGCCGTTCCTGTAAAAGCATTCGATACATGGGCTGCCGTCTGCCCAAAGGGGCCTGGAAAAAACGCCGCAGGTAAATAAGAAAGCAAAACTTTCTTCAAAAGAATCTTCGCGCTGAAAGACATTTTTTCTTCTGGCAGGTGACTGATGTTCGAATGAAATGGGTTGACACCTCCAAGGCTGAACAGCCAATATAAAACCGCCGTTGAAAGCACATTGATGTAAGCACAAGGCAAAGGAGAACATGCCCAAAACCAATACGTTACTGGGGCAAACCCTCGATAAATACCATCTCACCGAGCTCATCGGTGAAGGAGGTATGGGCTCGGTTTTTCTGGCCGAACACACCGCCATAAAGAAAAAAGTGGCAGTAAAAGTTCTACACCCATACCTGGCCGAGGCCCACCCCGACATAGCGAAACGTATGCTGAAAGAGGCTCAAGCAGCCGCCAAAATAGGGCACCCGGACATTGCGGATGTTCTTGATTACGGCCAAACCGACGACGGATACCATTACCTTGTAATGGAGCTGCTGTGCGGTGCTGAAATGAGCGCGCTCCTGGAAAAAAAGGGGACTTTTGAACCCGACCTCGCGCTGGCCATCGCGGATCACCTCTTGTCGGCTCTGGCCGCAGCCCACAGCAAGGGGATTATCCATAGAGACCTGAAACCTGACAACATCTTCTTACATGTGGATCGAACCGGGATCTACCAGATAAAATTACTGGACTTCGGCATCTCGAAATTCACCGAAGACGGCGACATGAGGATGACAAAAACAGGTGCTGTTATGGGCACCCCCTTTTACATGAGCCTGGAACAAGCCGAGGGAGCAACTGATATCGATCACCGAACTGACATATACTCTACCGGTGTTATTTTATACCAGGCACTCTCCGGCGCGTTGCCCTTTACCGGAAAAAACCCGAATCAGGTAATTGTAAAAATCCTCTCGGGTAAATATGTCCCTCTGGAAACACACCGACCAAACCTGGACAAAGCTATGGTTTCGGTAATCAACAAGGCGATGAGTTCGAATCGAGATGAACGTTTCGGGAGCGCATCAGAATTTAAAGAAGCCCTTAAACCTTTCTGGGACCCAAGACATCCCTCGATACAAGAGGCCTTTGAATCCCTGGGCGTAAACCACTCCTCCGGATCCTCTTCTTCTCAGGGGATTCTGGGCTCAGGAGGGTTTTCTCCCGCCCCGTCGCTGCCCTCCCCTTCGTTTCCTCCCCCACCTCAAAGCTCTACCCCGCCTCAAAGCCCCCCTCCACCACAAAGCCCTCCTCCACCGCAAGATAATAAACATCAAGCACAACAAACAAACCAAAACAAGGACAGCGTTCTAAAATCAGCTACAGCGCCCACTTTAGCGGAACCCGCAGGAATCAAAGCCCTTAAATCCAGGGGCTCCATTTCGAACGGCAGGGCGCGCAAGGCAGGTAAAACCCTCGCCGGTCCTCATTTCCCTCCGGCACCTCCCCCACCAACGGATGGTCATTTGCCTCCCGCACCCTCTGTAGAGCCCCCTGTACTGTCCGGAGAACACCCCGCACCAGTTGGAGAGCCTGTTCAACATACAGTAGAGGCAACCGGAAAAGACACCGGAAAAAAGAAACGGCGCATTCTCACATGGACACTCTCTTTTGTCGCACTCTTGTTTTTAATCATTTTGCTGGCCACCAAAGGTTTCGGCGCTTGTGACCGTGAAAAACAAAAAAAAGAACAAGAAGCAAAAGAAAAGAAAGCGAGAGAAGAGGAAACAAAAAAAGAAAAACGCCGCCGCCGCCGCCAACCTCGAATCATCCGAGACATACGACGGATATTCTGAAAAGCTCACGTTGGCTCCCAATCCATCACCATCTGCGGTTTTACCTGCAAACGCTACTTGCCACCGAGGTCGAATAATCTGCAACCCCGCCGAGATTACATACCGCTCCCCCTGCCCACGTTGTTCTCCGGAACTCGTTTAAGCCCTGTTTTTATTATGAGATTTATCTATTCTTTTTGAGCCCACCAGGAATCGAACCTGGAACCTCCGGATTAAGAGTCCGCTGCTCTACCAATTGAGCTATGGGCCCTGAAACACCACCACACCCAAACGAGAACACGCCAGGGGTGACTCGAACACCCGACCTACGGATTCGAAGTCCGGCGCTCTATCCATCTGAGCTACTGGCGCATAAACGAAAATCGCTCTACTAGACCTGCACGCTCCTGTCAACCCATTTGTACCAAAGAACACAACACCGTCGTTTCTCGCACACCTTGTTTAAGCACTCTCTCACCAACATTCCCTCACTCAAACAATCAAACAAAACTTTTGCGGTAATTAGAACCTGTTTGCTCTGCCGACCCATGGAGATAAACCAAATTATTTGCTGAAATTGCTCAGTGATACGGCTATTGAAGGAAACTCTCGTAGCAGTTGCTTATCTACAGTTAGTAAAGGAACCTTTAGATCAGTTGCAACGGCAATAAACTCACAATCATAGGCATAGCATTTAGATTCTGAAGCGAACCTTAAAACTTCAGTCGACGGGACTTGATATTCTCGACCCTTCAGTAATTTCAGCGCACTATCCATTATGATCCGGGCTTGCTCCAAATTAAGAATATTTTTTCGCATATAAAGAGTGAGAACATTGCGAAACTCACTCCGCCATAAAATCGGAGCCGCCCATTCGATGTCTTTTTGTAAAGCCTGTTCAGCTAGAAGAGATTGGTCACTTGAAAGAAAGAGATATCCGATAACATTTGTATCAACAACAATCATTTCCTGCCTTCTGTTTTTGCCCTTCTGAAATCTTCATCACTGATCTTGTACCCGGATGTCAACTTGCGGATCCGGCGAGCATCATCAAGCATTTCTTCGAGGTTTATTCTGTGACTTGTGATAGTTTTCTCAATACACATAATGATTTCACTGTTTATAGATCTCCTATTAGTTGCAGCAACTGATTTAAGCCGGTCGTAAAGCTCATCAGGTATGTTTTTAACTGTTAAAGTTGCCATAACCAATACCTCCGAATGTTTTCAGTACGGAACCATTATGCAACCATATTGGAGTTGCCGTCAAGCCCTGAAATCTATTTGGCCCGGTCCCTGTCGATACCAAAAACCAATCCGGAATGAATATGGCGGATGAAGTTGTCCCGTGACCCTGGACCGTTGAAACCGGAATTTTCTACTGTTGTCTGCTACGTTGGACGCGGTTTTCTAAAATTGGAGATAATGAAGCAATGGACCGTGGCCAAAAGTCGTAGCAGGGGTCCTGATTCATAGAACCGCTCCCTAATACGCTTCTAAAATTGTCGGACTTCGGGTATCAACAAGTTCATGGTACCTAAAGCTGAAAATGTATATTCGAAAAGATGAGCTTTCACATAAAGAGGGCGATGAATAAAACAGGAAGATTTCATACAACGACAGTGCTTGCAAAATCTTTATGCGTGGCACCACTCCTTGTTGCATTGTTTGCGTGTCTGGGTAACGGTTGCGGACAGGGGTCAAATGCGTCAAAACAGAAGACTCCACAAAGGTATTCTTATAACGTAAAGATCGAGAGAGCTCGCTTTGCGGGTAGAAGAAGTAGAAGAGGGACCTCGGTTTTTAAAAAGAAACTCCAGATACATGACACGATCCTCATCGACAAGTTTGCAGTGCTAAAGGGCGAAATGCAGGCTGAGGAGTTTGATGCAAAACTCGAAAAATTGCGAAAAACTATCGGTCAGGCGGGGTTCTGCCGTGAGCTTGCCCTGGCAGCCTCTTCCGGAGAGCGGGTACAGGCAAACTATCTCAATGAAATGAAAATTAAAGCAGCAGATCTGGCGGCTGATGCAGTGAAAATGCTGAGGCGACGATACGAAAACTCCGGTTGCAGGTTTTATTGTACAAAAAAAGCAAAAGCATTTGCAAGAGACAATGAACCAGGCCGGGCTTTGCTGTGGTATTTCATGGCGGCGGAGCACCTGGAGATCAGTCGTCACAGACTTTTTGCAGCAATGGAATCCCTGAAGAGAAAGAAAGTCGAGAATGATCTGTCTCTTTGTTCTTTGTTGAAACAAGCACACAAAGAAGCGCTCTCGTTGCGACAGGAGAAATTGGACACCAATAAAAATTTGGGGAACGAGAAGCCGGACAAGAAAGACCCTAAAGATTCAAGAACCACTCATATACCGAAAAGCAAGAGACTGTACGAAGCTACCATGGTGGAGACGGTTAAAAAGAGCATTGAAGCGGTGATGGAAGCGGAAAAATGTAAATATAAAAATTGAATCAACGAATAAAAACAATGTAGAAAAAAAAAGGGAGAAAAAGACGACTATTCGGCTCAAACAAGAGAACCAATAAAAAAAGCGAAAAGAGCAAAAAAAAACTAACAAGCCTCTTTCTGAAACTCCATCCTGTGTTATACTATTTGTATAGTCTACTGGGAGGATATAATGACAGGAGAACAGGTATCTTTGGGAGCGGCTGAGGCGTTTTATCGCGCCAGCTTCGCTGGAATCCGTTTCATTCATGACTGCGGAGTTAAGAAACAACACTCTGAATCTTTAATCCCCCCTGTTGAGCAAGCCCCAAGCAATAATGTCTGTAAATGGCTGGAAGACACTCTTGCATCAGCCGCAGCCGTTTGGGGACCCGCCTTTTCACCGGCACGTGTGTTTCAGTTCTCCGGGCTCGCGGCAGAAGAGCCATTTGGGCCGAATTGGCCGGTGTTGCCGGAATCTATAGCCGGAGAGATCCTCAAAGACATTCGGTGTTTGCATTTCGATGATTGTGTCGCCGCTTTGAACGCTGCGGCAGGCGCATGGAACATTGAGGTTTTAAGTTTAGAGACAGGGCACATGAGTTTGAGCCCTCAAACGGGTCTCATACTCGCAGGTCCGTCGGCCATCGCAGCCGCAGTTAAATTATTCTCCGAGAGAAGTGATTTGGAATGGGGCAAGCAAGTTATCGTAGTCGCGTCCAGGCCGGATACTCGTCACATAGCAGGGCTGGCAGGGCTCTTCGTGCAAAGCGACGGCCCCACAAAACTCCTATCTCCCAACGCGGCGCCTCATGGCGCAGCAAGCCCTGCATACGCTGTCTTCAAAAACGGCCATATAGGCATAGATGAAGTCCTCGTCTCACCAGACGCAGAGCCGCTCGCTGTTGCGTTCGCCCAAAATGCAAGAGACGGCATTAATGACATCTAATATTGTCTGATATTTTCAGACTCCGGGGGTTAGCATTTTCAAGGGTTAGGCATATTTTCATTCTTTGGGTTTACCC
>JAABSF010000208.1 GCA_011390535.1 Deltaproteobacteria bacterium
CTTCCGATCTGTGCTGAGTGCCAGGCCGACGGCGCAGGCGATTATGAGCGGATTGGTGAGCAGTTGTTGAGCATAGATTCTAGCTTTTTGAGCGGGTCGCCGCTGCTGCTTGTCGCCGTGTGCCAACAAGACAGAGATCGATATAATGTTGTAGACGATAATTGCGGGTGCAAGCGCTACAGTGGCGATCGCTTCCAGCCCGGGGCCCATCCCGCTCATGGCGTAAAGAATAACCGGCAGGCCGATATAGGCATTGTTGGCGCGGACCGATCCCTGAATAAACGCGCCGAGTGATTTGCGTTCGACGCGCAGCAGTTTGGCGGCCACATAAGCGACTCCGATCGAAAGCAAGGTGGCCAGAATGAGGACAACAGAAATGCGTGATACTTCCTGAGAGCTGAAGCCGGCGTTCGATATTTTGTCGATCAGCAGGGCGGGAAGGGCCACCCAATAGGTCAGGCGGTTGAGGTTGCGGGCCAGTTCATCTGTGAAAAAGGAGGTGCGGGTTAGCGCTTTGCCCAGGGCGATCAGCAGGAAAACCGGTAGTAGACTGTTCAAGACGTACATGAGGGGGAGATTATGGGATACACTCTTCCAGTGCAACCCCTACACAACATTACCCAAAAGCATGGCGGGTCCGGATGTAAGGAGTCAGCCCTTACATTCCCCTCAGAATAAGCCACCGATCGTTTTCTTTAGTCAAGACGATCTTATTATGTTGAGTGAACCTGGACCATTTGTCGGTGTCGTCACCAGCGGCGAGTTGAAAGCTGGCATCTATATAGATCTCAACTTCTACTTTATTTTCCGATATCCAGTTGATTTTTCGGTATTTGATATTGTATCGCACAGCCCGGAGCTGTTCGAGACGTTTCTTTAAAACTTTTTGAAGACCTTTGTAACCGTAATGATGCTCTCCTTTATGAGAGCCCGAGTGTTCGTAGTAGTGGGGGTGAGCCATGCTCATGAGCGTGCCGATCTCTTTATTCATGAGCGCCCGCCGATACTTTTCAACTACTTTGATGATCTCTCGGTTTTTGCGCGTATCAGGTATACGGGTGCCCGGGATGAGCTTGGGTTTTGAGCAGCCCGTTGTTCCAAAGGTGCCAAACAAGCAGAACAAAGCCGACAGAAGGGTTAAGCCGCTTGAGATTCTTCGGAAGGCCCTGTGACGCCGCTTAGTGCGCTCATTTGATTTTGCGAAATAGTTTTGGGTTTTCGGCCACTGGGGAGAAAATTCTTTCATCTCCGCGACTCCTCATTTTTTTTACACACGCGATTATGTTTCAAGTTCTTTAAGTTCATTACTACGATTCCTTCAGCACAACAAACGCCTAGGGTGGCGGGCTATTCCTGAAAACCCGCAGCGTTGTTTTGAAATCCCATACCATAGTTGAATCCGCCACGCCATAAAAATGAAATACCACTGTGATTTCATCTGGTTTTGCGTCGTCGCTTCCAAATGGTAAAGGCTCCGATAACACCTAAAATGAGAGCGATTATGCCTCCACCTCCGAACCATAAAGTAGAGCCCGATGAGACGCAGCAGCCACACCGTGCGGACAATCTGGGCGGTTGGGGGATGTGAGATTCTATAAAAAAGCGTTTTGTTCCCAAAGCGCCATGTTTGTCGAAGGCGTTAATGGTTATCTCGTAAATGCCCTCATCTTCAGCACGAAACTCTATTCTGCGACCCCGGGCGGTGTGTAGGACCCTGATATCCCTGGAAAGATTTGCTTTTTTGGATTCGCCCCGTCGATTTGTGCGGGAGGCCTCGGATGCACTTTCCTGATGAACTTTTGTCGCTTGGGTAGCCCCCTTGCCGTCGGAAATCGTCCCTTTAATCACTTTAATCAAGCGCACTTTCCAGAAGATCTCTCCAAGCCGCTTGCCTTCGGGATCCTTCGTCTGAGAACCATCTAAAACGATGCGGGTGCCTACAGGCACCGTAGCTCTCCGCTCTGCAACTAGAGGGGAGCTTTTTTTTCCATGTGTTGTCTGCGTTATCAATATAACGCCGGGTACGGGCGGGCGATTGGATTTTGCGATGTCGGTCTCGATTGTAGTGAAGGCTTCTCCCAGTCGGTGAGGGGGAAAATGCCCAAGATATCGCGGAGTGTATGCTTCAACGAAATATGTCGCCAGGGGACCCCTCGTGTCAGGCGAGACCTCTCTGACTCGAAGCTCACTCTCTTCACCATCGGGCCGCACTCCTTGGGTGACATGAAATCTATACCCCGTTTTCGGGCGAAACTTAAGTCGGTACCGGAGCGCAACTCTTAAGGAACGAGGCAGTCCGCTGTATATTGTTGTGGTTGGCCCTTTGTCGGCCTTGGTTGATTTCTTCCAGAAGTTCCCAGCCGGGATCGAGAGCAGCTTTGGATTTTCTAAAAAGGGTCTTGTTTGGATTTTTCCTGTCGCGTCAGCCTTGAAGAGACGATAACCCCAATAGCCTGAATCTTTTATGCTGGATGTGGCTGTTGTTACTTTTGCGAAAGTGAGATCTTGTTTTGCCCGGATATGGCCAAGGATGGTTTCTCCTTTACGATAAGAGGTTTGCTCATCTTCGTGTACATGACCTGAAATGTAGTAAGAACCGTACCGTGCCACCAACTCCAACAACCGGGTGCCCGAGTTGTTTTGCGGTGTCTCCAAGTAACGTGAATCTGTCGGGTTGGAGTCCCAGTTTTCGGAGTCGTAATTCCACTCTTCAAAGTGTCCGATTCCCACAGGGTCGGTGGGGAAAGGATCGTTGGCGTGGCATCGCTCTCCTTTCCGGTTGCCTCTGGGATCGTGATGGCCGAAAAAAACTATAGTTTTCCCTCGGGCTTGGGCTCCCTTGAGGTCGGTTTTAAGCCATCTCATCTGTTTCTCGGAGAGGTATCCTCCGTAATTGTCCACCGCAGGTGCGCCCAGCTTGATATTTTTTATAGGCATCCAGATTGCGAAAGCGTGACGCCGCTTGTTTGTCCCGTCATAGGTGTTCAGGCCGACGAAATGGTATGGACCGATGTCGAAAGAGTAATATGGGGGGCCGAAGGTCTGTTTCCAGCTCACCAACCCGTCGTGAATCAGATTATCGAACAAGATGTTTTTTACATCATCGTAAACACAGACCAGATAACGCCATATTCTCCACCAATCCCTGGTGCGCGGAAATATGTTTGTACAGGCAAGGATTCCTCTCCCTATACTTGGCAAATTCCCCCTGATTCGGATCTCATAGTTTGCATAAGCATCATGATTGCCGGGCACCATGAAAGTGGTGAGGCGGTTTTGGTGCCACCAGCTCCACATCTCTTCATATTCCTTTCGATAGTTCAGTCCGAAGAGAAAATCTCCTGTGTAAATGATGAAATCGGGATCCAAGAGCTCCATTTCTTTGATGATTTGATATGTCATGGCTTTGTTGAGCTCTGTTTGCCCTCTTTTGGGGTAGGTGGTGCTGTTGAGCGCCCTGTTTTTTACTTTCCATGAAGGGTCCCATAGCTGATGGTCCGACATTGCTACAAAACGCAGATCCCCCGAGAGGGATCCAAGAACTCTCACAGCACGCGGCTGCCGATCTTTCAAGCTGCCGGGGCCTTTTACGGAGAGGTGAAAATGCTCTCTTGGCACTTCTATGGGGACCTCAACCGTCAGGTTGATTATTCTACCCTCTCTTTTTATGTCTATCACTGATAAGTCGAATGTTTGCCCTCCCCGGCCGGACCATTTCGTTTTCAATGAAACTCTCCAATCCGATGGCGTCCCTGTAGAGACGTTTGTGTACAGCCATATCGAAAAGCGGCCGTCGTGGGTTGAGAGGGCCGGAAAGCCTAAAGTCGGGTAGATGATTTTGTGAATTCGGCGGATGGGTTTTTCCTTCTGGGAAGGGTAGGGGTCGTGTGCGTAAGTGGGAGTTGGAAGAGAAAACCCGGTTGAGTGCCCCGCAGAAACCGGCGCTGATCTTTTCAGGGTTTTTGCGTTTCTTTTTTGCTTTCCAGTAGTTGATTTTCCAGTAGTTGATTTTGCCTTTGTTGTGTTAGCCGTTTTTGGTTTTGCCTTTGCTTGTCTGAGACAGAATGCAAGGTGCGCTGAGGGAGGCAATGTCAACACCCAGATGCCAAAAACCATAAACAGCCTTTTTAAAAGCCTTAATAGCTTTTGATTTCTATGCTGTGTATATCCCTCCCACGAAGGAGTCCTATAAGAGATCGTTTCATGGGACGTTCTTGAAGTTATTTTTGAGTCATAGAATGAAGTGTATTCTTGATATCGAGCACAATGATGAATCATCAAAACCATTCATTGAAAAGCTGTCTGTCTTTGAAAAATCCAAACACAATCACAAATTCAATTCCATTGCGATGTCTTCTATTTTCATTATGCACTTTAGATAGTCTTCGCAATCCGTTGACTTGAAGCATTCTCTCAGTTTTGCAGCTTTGGATTTATCTTTCATGATGGGCTTGCAACTTTGGATGAACTGTTCAGAGCTGAGGGTCTTGGCGGCTTTGCGTCCGATTTTGTCCAAATAGGCTTTCTGTGATTTTGCCAACTTGCTCTCTTTTCCATCTTCATTGGCGGCGGGTACTTCCATGCCCTTTTCTTTCATTTTTACCTTTTGTACGTAGCCGGAGATCTCTTCCGAGCACTTGTTGTTTTTTTCAGCGATGTTTTTGCACGTCAAATTTCGATCACAGGCGGAAAACATCGAGACACAAAACAGAGCCGATAGTGAGAGCATCGCAAGTTTTTTTGACATAAAAATCCTCCAACTTTTTTTAGTTTCTTTACGCTGTCTATTCCGTAATGGTTTCCTAGTAAACAATGTAGACAGCGTCACCGCCCGGAAAAATCTTTTCGCAGCAGATAACCTAAACAGCTAAACTGCGGAGCTTTCCCAAAGTGAACATTGAATCTCCGTTGTGGAGATTGCACAAAACCGGAGCCACTTTATCCCGGAGAGATGCACGGGGTCAAGGATAGGAATCAGGATCTGTGTTTGAGACAATACATGAGCTTGGAAAAACATGAGCTTGGAACAATACAGAGGCAATTCTGTTTCATGGTCCTTCACATATACCTCAAAGTTATTTGTCCATACGCCAACCGCCTTCGAGCCAGCCCCCACCGACACGGCTGCTGTCGGGAATCCTTTTTTTTGCATCAACAGGTTTGACCCCGGTCACAAAGCCGGTCTCGAAGGAAAAGATACTAAATCCGTCGGTGTAAGCTTTACCTGATGGGGCTATCCACCCAGCACCTGGAGCATCCCACTCATCTCCAGGTTCATCCCCACGCAGCTTCGGATTGGACGCGGAGAAAAACTGTTTTTTTTTGGGATCGTACAGCATTTTTTTATAATAGCAGCCGTCTCCGCAGCTATGCTCAGTGAGCACCTTCCAATAGTGTGTTCCGGGGACGCTCTCTGCGCTTCCGCACATATCCGGAGTTTCACATCGGCTGGTGTCCACTTTTACTTTTTTGGGTGGAGCCACTGCCGGAGCCACTGCTGGAACCTTGGGCTGAAAAGAGCGGCCCTTACTGCGAGCGATAAGTGCTTTTAGCCTTTTCGGAT
>JAABSF010000209.1 GCA_011390535.1 Deltaproteobacteria bacterium
CGTCGAGGCGCTCGCCGGGCAAGGCGCGAGCGAGCAGCCGGCGCAGCGTACTTGAGGTACGTGAGCAGGCAGCACAGCGAGAAACGCAGCATGGCGCGATAGATCGGCGGTCAATGTGAGTGTGTTTAGATTTTAGAACAGTTAAAGACACGAGAGCTGGTTAACCTTCCGTAGCATACCCAGCCATGTTAAGACTTCCGGGTGTATCTGAATAATCTCTTGCCATTGGTGAGAGCCGGTGGAGCCGGTGAAGCCCGTGGAGTCGATGAATCCGCTGTTTTTTAGTGTTGGTGCTTCATAGAACCGTTACTTCAATGTAATGCCCAGGATCAAGGTTCCATCTTCATGCCGGGGACCCGCTACAAAAAATGTCCCTCCTTTGTCCAGCAGCATCCGCCCTGAATGAAGGAGCTTTTTCTTTTTAGATCCTTTTTTTGAAAACAATTTCAAATTAAACCTGTAACGCATCGGCTTACCTTTGACGTCCACTCCCTCCAACAGACCAAGATCCATCAAATACGGCCCCACCAGCACAAGAGAGAGACTTTTTCTATCGGATAGAGGTCGCTTTATCTGTTTTAACACTCTGAAGCTCTTAAAAAGAGAAAAAGGCGGCGCAGTGAGCTGTTTTTGCCATTCTCGAAGGGCCTTGGGGAAGGTCTTTCCGCCCTTTTGTGAACCCAAAATGAGGGTGATCTCCGCCTCTGCCTTAATGGTTTTCTTTTTGGCTTTTTCACCTGAATCAGCCCGGCTGACATGTGATAAAGATAAAAGCAAAACCAAAGAGCAAAACACGAAACTACTAATGGCTATTTGTTTCCCTCTCATTCCATTCGTTCCTTTTCGTTCAAAAATATCAAAACCCGGCCACCTCAACAGAAACCAATATTTCGATATGAAAAGTTTACTTGATATTGCAAAAAAAGATCAAAAAACACCTTAAAACAGGATGAAACCTTAGAAAACCTTAGATAGAATCTCCTTTAAATCCCTCAACTTCATCCTTGGGATCTTGAGCTGCGTCATCAGCCCCAGGGTTCACCCATATCACTGTCATCGTTCCCTCTTCGGTACCTTTGCTATCTTGAATCTGAAAAAACATTGGAGGAGGTCCGCTGTAGTCCATACTCTCCACTACCAACCGATTTCCACCTCCTTCACTCTTTTTTGAGACCTCACCGAGGCTCTCAGGTGCAGCGCCTTTCCATACAAAAAACCATAAAACCGCCAACACCACAACGGCCACACCGGCTGCGGCTGCAACTGGCCGAAAAAAACCAACACCGGACAAAGAAAACCAATCCCGTAGCCTCTGCACAAACCCGGGCTGAGAAGATTTTTCCAGCTTTTCCGACACACCGCTCCAAATATCTTCCACAGGGTGTTTTTGAAGCTCTTCTTCCAAGTGAGCTTTCACAAAAGAGCTCAATCTTTTTATGGACTTTAACTCTTCTTCAGCGGCTTTGTCTCCTTTCAAAGCCTCTTCAACGCGCACAATATCGCTTTTGGGCAGCTCGCCGTCCAAATATTTGTGGAGATCTTTTGTGCTCAACTTACCCATTTTCCGCCAATCCGTTTCCAGTAAATTTTCTGTAATCTCTTACACTTAACTTTCAAACTTAACTTTCAAACTTAACTCTTAGACTTAACTTTTACACTTAACCTTCATTTTCTTCCAAACTATCGGCCAAAATCTCCTGCAACTTCTTCCTGGCGTGAAACAACCTGGACATTATAGTCCCTTTTGAACACTTCATCACCTTGGCCATCTCCGCATATGAGAGCCCTTGGAGCTCTCGCATCACGATCACGGCACGGTGCTTATCCGACAGGCTCTCCAGCCCAAGTTGAATACGCTCCTTCAACTCTCTCCGCATCATCGATCTGCTCGGATTAGTACCTAATGTCGAAGGTTTTAAATCCGAACCTTTATGATCTACATTATCTGGACGTTTCAACCTGTCATCATATTCTACATGAATGTAACGAGAGCTCTTTCGAAGGCGATCTATACAAAGATTTACGGTGATTCTATACAGCCAGGTGTAGAAACTGGAGGTCCCCCGAAAGTTACCGATATAACGGTAGGCCTTTACAAAAGCATCTTGCGCGGCGTCTTTAGCGTCTTCGCTGTTATGCAGCATCCCCAGCGCCACTGCATAGACCTTTCGCTGATAACGCTTGACCAGCAACTCAAATGCTTGTGTATCACCATCCTTGCACGCTCCAACGAGCCGGCTGTCCGTCTCCTCCTTCAATGCCTTCCTCTCAAATCTATTTTATAGAATCTATATTCAATGAATGAGTTAATAATGAATCGCCTAAAGGTAAAACGGCTCGCCGGAACACCGAGCGGGCGAAAGCCCGGCGTCGGTGCGGTGTCACTGAATCTCTCTGCAGTAAAAGCAAAGACGCTTAAAAACTGAGATACAGCCCTGCGGCGATCCCAAGGCTGAATGTATGCTGTCTCCCGTGTTGAATCTCTCGATTGTCAATTATGACCGTATCCGCCGTGAAATCGATAACTCCTTTCGGATCCAGCTCAATAAAGCCGCCTACTTTCTCTGTACCGATCCAGGCTCCCAGGAGAGCGCCGATGATCATACCCGGGCCGGATTTGAAGCTGTCGGTCTTATTATCCAGAGCCAAAGAATGATATATATCTCCACCCCCAAGCTCCGCGCCCGCATACAAACGGAAAAATGAACCCGGATCAGACCCAAGGACCACATATCTAAAACGCGCCGCGACCTGCCAACCTAAAACCGGCACCTCCGACATATCGGATTGCGCGTATCCAAGCTTGAAAAACAAGCTGGCCAACATTTTGGGTGAAATAAAATAGCCGGCTTCGATCATCCCATCAAAGGTTCCCATTGCGAAACCGGGGCGTTTTGGCTGACTATCCGAAAGATCACCATACCATTTGCCTACATAACCTGTGGACAACCCGCCGCCCAAGCCTATATAGATCCCGATTAGATCTCCCGGTTTTTTCTTATCCTTTTTCTTTTTGTCTTTTTTGCCGGGTCCTTGAAAAGGTGTCTCCGCATCACCGCCCGACGTGGTGGGCACAGGCGCCGTCAACATCACGATGTGAGGGCTGGCGGCATTTCCAGAAGCCGCCAGAGGCTTACCTTCTTTATTACGCACCTCAACATAGTAATAGACCATCTTCCCTTCGACCTCGTTGCCGGGAATTTCGACCTTCCAAGTCCACTCGGTTACCTTTTGCATGGGAAGCGCTGCATATTCAGCCATCCCGGCGACTTTGTAAAACAGAACAACCCTGGCAGCCCCCAGCTCATCACCGACTCTCGCTTTTACCTCCAGGGGAGACTTCCTGGGCGCCTCGTCGATGGGTTTATGCTCTAAACCCTTCGCTGGTTTTTCGGGCTCTTTCGGACGAGTAACAGGCCGCGGCTTTTCTATCGGAGGCTCATCTCCCCCCGGATCCTCACTATCTGTAGACAGGCCCATGCTGTCCTTTACATCATTGAACAATCTCATCAGCTTAGGCGTCGCCAGCTGACGATCCAAGGTTACCTTGGGAGCGATGCGCAGCGCTCTTCTGAACATCAGCTTTCCGCGGGATTCATCTTTAAAACCTTGAATGTACAGAACCGCAAGGCTCACATAAGTCTTTGCGGCGATTATGTCGTCATGACACCCCTTGTTCCTGGCCAACCTGTTGGCGTCCAGAAGAGACTGCTTGGCTGACTCGAACTCCAGGAGATCATAATCTTCCATGGCGCTCTTGTTCAGCCGCTCTATCTGTTTTTTCACGGCTTTCGTGCACCTCGCCCCAGCGGCCGAAGTAAATAAATGTGTGGTCAAAAAAACAAAGAGACCGGACATAATAACTGCAAAAAATCTGTGTTGCCGGCAACGCATGAAAGTATCTCCTGAAGCCCGGAGCCCTCCTAAAAGGGCTACCTCTTGGTTATGTGGAATTCAACTCGACGGTTTTTGTCCCGTCCTTCTTTAGTGCGATTGGTCGCAATCGGCTTACTCTGACCATAACCCTTTGCTACCATTCGCCGACCGCTCACACCCTGATCTATCAAGTACTGCCGCACCGATCTCGCACGCCGATTCGACAGCCTCCTGTTATAACGCCTCGATCCGCGGCTGTCAGTGTGTCCTTCGATCCGGACGTGCATCGTAGGACGATCCTTCATCACTTCGGCCACCTCATTAAGCAATGGATAACTCACCTTCTTTATCGTCGCTTTGTCAAAGTCGAAATAGACCTTCTGTTTCAGCTCTATTCGTCTTTTTGTAACGACTATCAGCTTCAATTTACGAGGACAACCGTCATCCCGCTTACTGGATGGATTGAATTTGCCGCCTCTCGTGTCGGCGAAATCATTCTTTTTGTCGACATCTTTGCCCGGACACTTATCTTCGCCCTTGCATTTACCTTTGGACTTCCAATGGTCGATGTGCTTTTGAATTATTGAGTTGTCATCACAGATTTCATCGCCGTCGTTGTCGGGATCCGGGCACCCGTCTTCATCGTCAAAGCCGTCGAGATCTTCCTTGGTCTCGACAAATTTATTATCTTTATCCGCTTCTTTGCCGGGACACTGATCTTTCCCTTTACAAACGCCCTTGGATTTCCAGTATTCCAAGTTGCCCTGTATCGTAGCGTTATCGTCACAGATCCCGTCACCATCGTTATCTGGATCGGGGCACCCATCTTCATCGTCAAAGCCGTCGAGATCTTCTTTGGTTCGGATAAAGTCGGTTAGTTTGTCAACGTCTTTTCCGGTGCATTGATCCTTTCCTTTGCAGACATCAGCGAAATCAGTTAAGCGACCTTGTATTGTTTCGTTGTCGTCACAAATCCCGTCACCGTCGTTATCCGGCTCCGGACACCCATCTTCATCTTCAAAGCCGTCAAAATCTTCAGGCTCTTTCGGGCATTTGTCGAGATGATCCGGGATGCCGTCTCCATCGGTGTCAACAACCTTTACCTCCACCTTCACAGGCCTTGGCCTTGGAGGAGCTTCCACAACCTTGCGGGGAGCACACCGATCTTTGGGGGATTTTCTAATGGCGGCACGTGCGTGACGATCTGCGAGCGCCATATGCTCTTTAGCATTAAAGTACTGACCTTGCTTCAAGCGATCTCGGGCAAAGCGCAGGTGCGCCTCAGCCAAAGTCAAATCTTTAGGTGCACATTTGTAGGCCCCATGATTCCATGCGCGTTTTATCAGCTTGGCAACACCGCTGCCGTGCCCTCGAACCTGGGCACCGCAAGACACCCATCCGGCAAGGGAGAGCGACACAGTTGCTGCAAAAACAAGCATTTGATATACGGTCCTTATCTTGTTTTTGCCGGCCGGTTGTCTTTTATCCTTTGACATAACCATTTCACAGCTCCTGGACCGCATCTAAAAAATCTCTTTTAAAGTTACAGGTGACATAAAAACTCCGATGAATCCGATGAAAACGTCAAGGTAGCTCGATTTCTTTGTTCTCATCGGTATCTTCCCCCGCCTCTGAACCCCCGGCCTCTTTCGCACCGGCTCCAC
>JAABSF010000210.1 GCA_011390535.1 Deltaproteobacteria bacterium
AAGATCGAATAAACAAGCAGATGACCAATGAAATCAAAAAGGTGAAAAAGAGTTACATTCGCTTTGACGGAAAACACACCGGCTGGGACAGTTCGATTGTAGAAGGGCAATTTGCGAAGAACAATGATGAATCCATGCTGGTGGTTATGGAAGATGACCAGCAAAGATTTTTCTTTTTCCACAATAAGAAGCTCTATAAGCAGATGATAGCTTTTAACAGCGACCACCCCAAATATAAGGGGCTCAATTACGGTAAGTTTCTACAGGTGTTGATGCAGGTTTATGGGCAGGGAAAGCCCGTCTTTAAAACTGATGTCGCCGGGGAAAACAAGATGCACCACGTAGAGTGGAAGGGGACCGATGGATATCTGCTCTGGGCTATTGATAACTCTTCTGTCTACGGAAACTTCTGCCTGGTAGTCATGGATGAGAAGACTCATAAGGTGGTGGCGCAGGGACGTGACGCGGTAAGAAGCTTGAGTCCGAAAAAAGAAGAGCTTGATCCTTTACTCAAGTCGGTGATGAAACCCGAAGAGGAAATTGAAAAAGAAGCTGAAGAGAATCAAGAGCAGTAGAGCAAAGGGCCCGGGCCCGCAAAATCCATTGCTTCAAAATCAAACTGAGCGCACCTCTTTAACTTCAGGGATATTGGCCTTAAGCTCTTTTTCGATCCAGCCGTGAAGAGTCATAGATGCCATCGGGCAACCGGAGCAAGCGCCTTGTAAGCGTAAGCTAACAGTTCCCTTATCGTCTACTTCTACCAATTCAACATCGCCGCCGTCCATTTGCAGGCCTGGTCTTACCTTTTCAAGTATCTCCAGTACCCGCTCTTTTAGATTTTTTTCATTTTTTTCCATTTAAAAAGAATCCTTTCTATATTTGTGAGTTGTTTCAATTTATCGACGATTGTTCCCAAGTCAAGCAAAGGCCGAAAAATTCCTCCCGACGAATCCTTTTGTGAAACTGAGTTGACTTAAATTCTTGAACTACAGGATGTGATGAGATTTTTTTGGTTGTCACATTTCCAATGGGACCATACTTTTCTGTAAGGTTGTTGAGTGTAGCTTCGGTAAAGGTGAGCCCAGAGAGTTGAACGTTGGTGTGCCCTCATAGGACGACAATTGCTCCCTGACTCACCGTGATTTAAAGTATCTTTAGTATCTTGACAATCAGGCTGAAAAGTAATTCTTTTCGCATGGTAGAATCGGTCTGGAATTAACGGAGAGATAGATTAATGGACTTGGAAACATTGTCGAGAGGACTTCAAATTTTCATCATTGGATTCGGAGGTGTTTTTCTGAACCTTGTAATCTTGATGGGGTCGGTGAAAGCCCTCGCGTGGGGGTTGTCTGTAGCGGAAAAAAAAGCAACAAGCAAGAAAAGCGATGGCGAAAAGAAGGGCGACTGATGCCGCCCCTTGAATAGATATTCTCTAATTATATTTTACATCGACACAATCGTCGATGGTGTTATCTGGAACAGCAGTTGTTAGACAAAAAGGAGTGCAACTAATGGCGAATGTTTTGGCTCCCATGCCGGGAAAAATCATGGAACTGAAAGTTAAGGTCGGAGATTCTATAGAAGAAGATGATCCGGTTGTCATCTTGGAAGCCATGAAGATGGAGATGCCTGTGGCGTCAACGGCTACCGGTAAAGTAACTGAGATTAAATGTGAAGAGGGTCAGAACGTTGACGGGGATGCGGTGTTGGTGGTGATCGAGTAGCCGGATGAAGTGTTTTTTCTGAGCGCTCCGGTATAGAAAAGATCAGATAAGTAATCGTTCCTAGAAACGGCGCGTAGATTAGGTTGTGTGTGTTCGTTGGTGTGGTTGTGTGTCTTAATTCGGAGAGAAACGAAGCATTTCGACATTTACGCTCCTCGAACTTTCCCGGGGTTTTCAGCCGGTCCAGAGGTTTTATTGTGGATGAGCTCATACAAGTATTTGATAGAGTTTTGAACCAGACAGGGTTTGTGAATATTGGATGGAGGCAGCCCATTATGTGGGGTGTTGCTCTGTTTTTTATTTATTTGGGAATATGGAAAAAGGTGGAGCCGCTGCTGTTGGTCCCGATCGGTTTTGCTGCTTTTCTTGTAAACATGCCGGCTCCTGGTGGAGGGCTGTTGGCACCTAATCATGGGTTGTTTTGGTATTTTTTCGAATACGGAATTAGAACCGAGATTATTCCCAGCCTGATTTTTCTCGGCTTGGGAGCCATGACGGATTTTGGCCCGTTAATCGCCAACCCCAAAACATTATTATTGGGAGCTGCGGCTCAGTTTGGTGTTTACGCAGCTTTCTTTGGAGCGCTCCTGCTTGGGTTCAGCATCCCTGAGGCTTGCTCTATCGGCATAATCGGTGGTGCTGATGGGCCGACTACGATTTTTACAACAGTGAAGCTGGCTCCGCATCTTTTAGGAGCCACGGCGCTTGCAGCCTACTCATATATGGCTCTTGTTCCCATAGTACAACCGCCCATCATGAAGTTGATGACTACCAAAGAAGAGCGCGGACGCACAATGAAGCAGCTTCGGATGGTGAATAAAACCGAGAAAATCATGTTCCCCATCGTGGTCGCTTTTGTTGTATGCCTGTTGGTTCCGCCTGCAGCCCCGCTCATAGGGATGTTGACCCTGGGAAATCTTTTCAGAGAATGTGGGGTTGTAGCACGTTTGAGTGAGGTAGCACAGAATGCTCTCATGAACATTGTGACCATATTGTTGGGAATTGGGGTTGGATCCACAATGTTGGGAGAGAGTTTTTTGAAGGCTAAAGTTCTGGGAGTGTATATGTTGGGACTCGCCGCCTTTGCCTTTTCTACCTGTGGCGGTCTCTTGTTCGCCAAATTTATAAACTTATTTTTAAAAGAAAAGATGAACCCTTATCTTGGATCTGCAGGTGTTTCTGCTGTACCCATGGCCGCTAGAGTTGCTCATGTTCAGGGAAACAAGGCCAACCCGAAGTGTTATCTGCTCATGCACGCCATGGGGCCGAATGTGGCTGGTGTGATAGGTACTATCGTCGCCGCAGGGTTTTTCATCGCGCTTGTTGGGAAATAGATAAAGAGAGCCTGTTTCAACGGGCTCTAGATAGGACATTCGATCCCCGTTAACTTTCGGTTTTCGCTCTTTTGAAAAGATAAAAAGAATTGAATTCAGACTTTGGAAGGTCCAAAGTTTCGGTGCGGATCAGACGGACTCTATAATAACGGAAGCCGCCTCGCCGCCACCAATGCACATAGTAGCGAGACCTGTTTTGGCATCATGCCGTTTCATAGCATATAAAAGGGTGGTGAGTAATCGAGCTCCGGTTGCACCTATGGGGTGGCCTAGCACAACAGCACCCCCGTGAACATTGATTTTTTCTCTTGGAACCTTCAGCTCTTTTTCAAAAGCCAAATTTACCACGGCAAAAGCTTCGTTTACTTCCCATAGATCTATGTCTTCAGGTTTTTTATTGGATAGCTCAAGGAGCTTCTTTGTGGCTTTGACAGGCGCTGTGGTAAACCACTCGGGAGCTTGCGCCGCAGAGCAGAAATCCCCCATTTTCGCCATAGGCTTCAAGCCCAGTTCTTTAGCTTTCTCCTCGGACATGAGTATAAGAGCAGCTGCACCATCATTGATGGAAGAAGCATTAGCAGCGGTTACAGTTCCGTCTTTCTTAAAAGCCGGTCTTAAACTCGGGATCTTGTCGGGTTTGGAACGTGCGATCCCCTCGTCTGTCTTCATAACTATGGGATCACCTTTTCTTTGTGGAATTGTGATTGGGACGATCTCGTCATCGAACCATCCTTTATCTCTCGCCTCAGTGGCTCGACGGGTGCTCTCAATGGCAAACTCATCCTGAGCTTCACGGCTCAGCTCATACTTTTCAGCGCAAAGCTCAGCAGCGACACCCATATGGAAATCATTGTATGGATCCCACAGACCATCAAAAACCAGGCCGTCGATGACCTGTTTGTTGTTCATGCGCATTCCCCACCGGCCGTCCGGTAGGTAGTACGGTGCGCTGCTCATGGATTCCATACCGCCGGCGACGATTACGTCGGCGTGACCCAGCATGATCGCTTGGGCGGCCAACATCACTGATTTGGCACCCGAGCCGCAGACCTTGTTTACTGTCATACACTCTACTTTTTGGGGGAGGCCTGCATACATGCTCGCTTGTCTCGCGGGGGCCTGCCCTTGCCCTGCAGGCAACACACAACCCATTATGCACTCATCGATTATTTCTTTGTCAATTCCGGCTCTCTCTACGGCCGCTTTGATGGCTTCGGCTCCCAATTTCGGTGCGGGGATTTTACTCAAGGTTCCTCCAAAAACTCCGACTGGGGTCCTGGCTGCGCTGACTATGACAACGTCACGAATGGTTCTGCTCACGGAAAACCTCCTTATTTTTGTTTGAAACAATATACTCGAACGGCCCATCAACTTGCTTACAGTTCCATATTACAACTGGATGGCACCGATCAATGTTCTCGCGGGAGTCTATCCGGAAGCGATGACCGAGTCAAAGGAGTTTTCAAGCAACATGCAGTTCAGACAGTACAGAGGAGCCCCGCGGCTTGAAAACCGACTGTGGACCAATTTACTGCCTTGGAAAAAAAATGTGGCAGGCAAGGTCAAGTCAAGCCGTTATGATATGCGGTTATGCGTTTTTGGAGATAATCGATGAATTTCTCGGCTCTCGCGTCCCAGGTTAGCTGACGGCCGCTCTCAAAAGCACCTTTGCTGAGTTTTTGCCATAACTCTGTGTCGGTGACGATCTTTTTCAAAGCAGCTGAGGCTTCATGGGGATCTCCCGGGTTTACAATCAGGCTGTTTTTTCCATGTTCGAGAAGCTCGGCGGTGTCCGGAAGGTTGGGGGCGACTATGGGCCTTCCCGAACCCAGATATGAAAATGTCTTAATGGGCAGAACGGTGTTTCCACGCTTTTCCAAAGGAGCACTTGTGGGAGGGATCAGGAGCACATCGGCCGCGTACAAAAAAACAGCGAGCTTTTTTGGATCAACACGTTGGCTCCGGTATACGTTTTTTAGGTTTCGGTTTCTCGCTCTTCGCTCCAGCCATGATTTGTCACGTCGATGGGTTGCGCCTACAAAGACAAAGCTGATCTCCGGACAAAGCTCGGCTATGTCCAACAGTATGTCCATCCCTTTGTCCGGGTCTATTCGGCCAGTGTATACTGCCACGGGGCCCGGGAAAACCCACCCTAAATCTCTCTGCAGCACTTGGCGGGCATCTTCTCTATTCAGCCGAGGGATTAGATCCTCTTCGTCGTAACCGTTGTGGAGAACTTTAACTTTGTCGGCTGGGATGTTTGCCTCCAGCATGTTCTCTCTGGACAGATTGGAGTGGGTTACCAAACCAAGAAAGCGCTGGTTTTTTGTAATAGTCACCATAGATGAGCGAAGAAATGGGTACTGTTTTGCCAGGAGCTTATAGGTTTCGAACACAACAAGCTGTCCGGTGGACAGGCCCATAATAACTGGAAGTACATTGCGGGTGTATAT
>JAABSF010000211.1 GCA_011390535.1 Deltaproteobacteria bacterium
AGCGAACACGGCCTATGAAATCGACGCGGTGTCCACGAGTTTTCCCATAAACAACAATAGAATCAAGGTTAAGGCGTTTTTAGAGAGCGAATCCGGCACTCAGACTCCGGTGTTGGACGAGCTGACTTTGGTCTACGCCGGGCCTGGTGAGCCTGCAGCTTTTGTTTTTGATTCCATCGAAGGCCCTCAAACGGCGGGTGTCCCCTTTGCTGTGGCGTTAACGGCTGTGGATGGAGAGGGGATGAGGGTTTTTGGTTATAACGGCGTGGCTGATTTGTCTACATACGGAGGATCAGTCTATCCGGACGAGTCTCCTCAGTTTGAAGAGGGCAGGGTGGAGTTGGAAGTGGCTGTGAGCGAGGTAGGAGAGAATGTCATCTTGCGAGCATTTGACTCATTGATTTTCGGTGAGTCAAATGCTTTTGTTGTCGAGGCTCCTGATCCTTCTTCATTGCGTTTGGAGCTGGTCGAGGGTGATCAGCAGATGGGGACCACAAACGAACCGTTGGCAGTGGACCCAACGGTGCGAGTTGTCAGCGAAGACACAGGTTTTCCTGTGCCGGGTTTGGATGTCACTTTTCTTGTTCAGGAGGGTGGAGGAGTGATAGATCCGGATGGTGTGGGAGAAAATAACGTAGAGGTGGTGGTGGAGACCAATGCCGGTGGTTTGGCCTCGGTGGTCTGGACCATGGGCGAAGAGCCGGGCGGAAATGAGCTTCAGGTCTCTCTACCCGGCGCCGATGGTTCTCCGATAGTATTTGTCGCGCGGGCGGATCCTCCCGGGACCGATCCCGGAGATAACGAATTCAAGGCCAGTGGAGGCGGATGTGATTGTGGTGTCGCACGAACACTTCATGGTGATGGAGGAGGTTCATCACTGGGCTTTATTCTCATTTTGTTTGTGTTGGTGTCGTTGGCCTTTACCAGCAGAAAAAAACAGATGTAAATCGCAACACAACAGGGGCGAAGGAAGGACGGCGTTTAAATGTGCCGCTGTCCGAAGGACTGAAGGCACGTTGCCGTTAGTCATCAAATGAACCCACAAGCACCTCTCGGCCTTTGACTCCATCGGAAGGCCCCACGACTCCCTCTTTTTCCATCATCTCGATCATGCGAGCGGCGCGATTGTAGCCTACCCGGAGCTTTCTTTGGAGAAAGGATATGGATGCGTTGCGCTGTGACGAGACAATGGCTACAGCCTGGTCATATTTAGGATCAACTGGTTCATCTTCTTCAGAAGACCCGTCGTCTAAGGAGGGTTTTACTATCTCCATATTGTAGTTCGGACGCGCTTGGTTTTTGATATGTTCTACAACCCTGTCAATTTCTTCGGTGTCGACAAAGGGGCCGTGGGCTCTTTTGGGCGACAGACCACGGTTGGAAAACAACATATCGCCCATTCCCAGTAGGGACTCTGCGCCGTGTTGTTCCAGCACCACGCGGGAGTCGACTTTCGAGCTTACCTGGTATGCGACCCTTGTCGGGAAATTGGCCCGAATAAGTCCTGTGATTACATCGGTCGAAGGGCGCTGAGTAGCTACAACTAAATGGATTCCCGCGGCCCGCGCTTTTTGGGCGATTCTGGCAACCGAGGTTTCGACTTCTTTAGGGGACGCCATCATAAGGTCGGCGAATTCGTCGATGATTATTACCACGTACGGAAGCTTCTCGGGTGGTTCATCCGGCGTTGAGCTCCCATGAGAAAATATTTCACTGCGGGCTGCAATAGGTGTAGAGGGTGCTGCAATCTCTAAGTCTTCTTCGATGATCTCTACTTCATCCAGGCTGTCTTCTTCAGTTTGGAGTGAGCTGCTATCTCCCAAATCATCTTCAGAATCTCTCTCAGACTTTTGATCCAAATCTTTTTCTTTTGCTGCTGCTGCTGCTGCTTCTTCTTCTTTCTCGCTTTTTTCTCTCTCATCCTGCAATCGCTGGACTTTCCGGTTAAATGATTCGAGGTCCCGGACTCCCAACTCCGCCAACTTTTGATATCTGCTCTCCATCTCTTCAACGGCCCAACGTAACGCCAGGTTAGCCTGTTGAGGATCCGTGACAACCGGATGCAAGAGGTGAGGGATGTCATGATAACAGGAAAACTCGAGCATTTTGGGATCAATCAGCAAGAGCCGGAGATGTTCCGGAGTGTACTGATAGAGAAGGCTCAAAATCATCGCATGCACTCCCACGCTTTTACCTGCTCCGGTGGCTCCGGCGATGAGCAGATGGGGAGCTTTGGCCATGTCGCAATATGAGCTGTTTCCGTTTATATCTTTGCCCAGCGCCATCCGCAGCTTGGGGTTGCCTTTATAGAACGCCATATCTTCAAGTAGTTCGCGGAGATAAACTGTCTCTCGGGTGCGATTGGGGATCTCTATACCTACAGCGTTTTTACCTGGGATGGGGGCCACTATTCGGACCTTGGTCGCCTCCATGGACATAGCCAGGTCCGAAGAGAGAGCGGTGATTTTAGAGAGCTTCGTTCCCCTCTCCGGTGCGAACTCATACATTGTCACCACTGGGCCGGGGTGAATCTCTCTTATCCGACCGTTGATCCCGTAATCCTTCAGAGTGACCTCCAGGCGATGTGCCAGGTTCAGCATGGTTTCGCTGTCGGTGTCGTCCGGATCATTGTTTGGTTCTTGCAGGAGATCGATTCTTGGGAGCTCATAATCCGAGCTGTCGATGGGTTTTATTTGAAGCGCTTTATCCGGGGTTGTCTTTTTTTGGGGAACTTTCTTCCTCTCAATGATTTTGGGAAGCTGCGGCCCGGGCCCCCGTTTTCTTGCGCCGCACAGAGAAGGATCAGTTAACTTTTCGGTTTTTTTCGCAGTTTCATCTGTGGCAACACC
>JAABSF010000212.1 GCA_011390535.1 Deltaproteobacteria bacterium
CAACACCCTCTAATGTGGTGACAACATCTCTCTTTAAGCCGTCCCCGCTGGTTGAGGTTTTGTCTTTTCCGCCCTGTTGATCTGCTTCATCTTTGTCTGCGTTGGGCGCCCCCTCTGCGTCGGACTTATTCGAGGAAACCGAAGCTTCTCCATTGTTATCATTGTCCAGAGTTCCTGCATCCATGTTGAGGCCGGCTCCATTACCGCCATCAGCGGCCAATTTGGTTTCTGCCTTCCACGAAAAGGTCCTCCGTAAAAATGAGCCTGTTGAGACGGCGGTCTCTGAAACAGTCTTTGTAATGGCCTTGAAAAGTCTTAAAACCGTTGTAACAGCTTCAACAATAGATATGTTGGTGGCTATTATCAGGCTTATCAAGAGCCCGATTGAAGCGATGAGATAGGTTCCGGCGTTGGAAAAAAGAGCAAGTAGAAACTCTCCAACGATTTCACCTGTTTTACCGCCTGCCGTGAAACCGTGAAGCCGCGGGTTCGGATAAAGACTATGGATGATCACCGCACTGGATATGGTGGCGCCGGCATAACCCAGCCACATCAACCAGTCGGATCGCCTCCCGGCCAATGTAAGATAGCGGAGCGCCATGAGCCCAAGTGCTGCAACTACAAGATAACCAGCCATACCTAGTATGGCGTACAAACCCAGCGCTACAGCTCGACCGAAAGGCCCCATGAGTGTGCCGTCATCGAACTGAAGCGAAAAAAGCGAAGCTCCCGCCAGCAGAGCTGCCGCCAAAAGAAGCACTCCTGTTACTTCTTTGCCGCGGCTCCGCGCACCCTTTTTTTCGTTTCGAGCTTCCTGGAGCTGCTCATCTTCTCCATCGATGTAAAATGCAGCCTCTTCCATTCCATCCGAATCACTCCCTTTGCGCTTGGGTTTTTTCGAACTAGTAGAGGAGCCACGGGTTTTTTTTGAGCTGCGGGAACGCGAGCCCTTTCTGGAACCGGTGGTGTTCTTTTTTCCGGTTGATTTAGAACTGCTTTTTGTTTTTTTAGTGGAACGAGCCATATTTTATCCTACATAGACGCACATTTTTTACCATATTGGTATGTGCGCGCCATGTCAAATTTCTTGCAAATTCACAATAATTGCACAGACTACTCTGCAGCATGAATCAAGGCATTGTCGAAACCGTCTCGTAGAGGAGTAGATGCACAAATGAAAGGATTTTCTGCCCAATGAGGGATTTTTTTTCCAATGGAACCCTTCAAAAACTCTTTATGTTCCTATCTTTACTGTGTTTTTTCGGGTGTAGCGGGGACCTTTTGCGGTACAGGACGAAAATGTGGAAGAAGTGTCAAGAAGATGTTTTGGAGCAGAAGAAGAGGCAGGAGCAATTAAAAGCGAATTGCGCGAAAAACGCTGAAAAAGCGAAAAGACGCCGGGAGATTTTAGTAAAGGAGATTAAGAAGCTCAAAGACGATCTCCAAGGTAGGGAGTCCCGAATCAGCTCCCTTGAAAAAAAGGTCAGAGCTGATGCTGAGCAGATTGAAGAGCTGAACAGGCAAAAGAAAGAGGTCCAGAAACGTTCGGATTTGTTTAAAAAGCTGGCACAGAAGCTAAGAGAAATGATAGAGGCCGGGAGCCTCCAGGTCGAGATCCGAAAAGGCCGTATGATAGTCAAGATGAGCGATCGAGTTCTTTTCGACCCCGGCCGTGCGAAGCTGAAAAAGGAGGCCAGAGAACCCCTCAAGAAACTGGCCGAGGTGTTGAAGGATATTCCGGATAGAGATTTTGTGGTTGCGGGGCACACCGACGACAAAAAGCTGAAAAGCGGTGGACGTTTCAAGTCAAACTGGGAGCTCTCCGCGGCTCGGTCGGTTCAAGTTGTAAAGTTTCTCCAAAGGGAAGGTGTGGACGGGAGAAGGCTCAGCGCCGCCGGTTACTCGGAGTTTGATCCGGTGGCGGACAACTCTACAGAGGGTGGACGAACCCTCAATAGGCGTATTGAGATAGTGGTGATGCCGAAGATATCAGAGCTTCCCAAAATTGAGCTGCCCAAAGAGGATATCTCAGAGCAGGGCAAGGGTGCAGCCGAAAAAGATAAAGCGGAGAGGGACAAAACGGAGAAAGACAAAACAGAGAAAGATAAAACGGGGACGGACGGCAAGGAGACAGGCAAGACAAAAGAGGGAGCAGAGGGGACAGAGGCAAAGGAGGACGAGGAGTCGGGAAAAACGAAGGAGAAAACAGAAGGGTCGAAGGACAAAGGAGCGAAGGGGATAGAGGGCGAAGAATCGGGCAAAGATAAAGAGAAGCAAAACAAGGAAGAAGAGGAAGACAAATAAAGACAAGAAAGCGGTACGGTTATGAGTCAGCCCTAAACATTGAGGGTGGTGGCCGAACGTCTCCTGGACTCTAACTTCTCCAACAAAATATCAGATCTCTCATAGAGCTTTTTAAGTTTCATCCCTGTGGCTCTGTCACGAACTTTTACCACCACCTCATGAAGTCTCGCATAAACCTCGGCTGTCTCCCACGCTTTTTGTTCTCTTGCGTTACGGAACTCTTGGATTTCGTTATTCAGCGCTTTTATTTTTTCTGATCGCTCTTTTAGCACATCTTCCAGCCGGGACTGAAGTTCATCGATTTGATATTGAAGATCTTTCGCCTTTTTCTGGATTTGTGGGTTTGGGTTTGGGCATTTGTCCAGCAG
>JAABSF010000213.1 GCA_011390535.1 Deltaproteobacteria bacterium
CTCCTTGAACGAGTTTTTCAGAAACAGCAGCTTTTCTTTTTTAACTGGAAAAACGGCGTCGTAGTGACGGTAGAGCTCCTCATAAAACGACAAAACTCAACCTCCTTAAAGCCCACTCATTGGTTCAGTTTCTGAATCCATTTTTAAATCCGTTTTTAAATCACCTTCTAAGTCACTTTTCTTTATGTGTTTTCCGCAAGCTTCCTTGACGGATGAGTCTTCTATCCCCACCCATGTCGACTTAATCAGTTGTCGACAGGTTGCTTTCCTGACGATTTTTTCTGTTTGTGGTGCAGCGACGACGGCCAAGCTTTGGTTTATCGAACTTGCATAGAGAGGAAGATAGTTGGAAAAATCACCACCGCTTGATTCAACGCTTTCTTTCATGAAGCAAAGAAATAGACGCATATATCTTAAACACTGGGGTGTTTCAGCAATTGCTTTTTTTATTCTTACACCATCGATGACGACAGTTGAATCATCTGCCTCTTGATAAACACTTTTCTTTTTCTCGACTTTCTCGCCGATCTTTTCGGAGGTGGTGTTTTCGTGGGTAACTTTTTCTTGCCCCCGGCCCCGCTGATCATCATGAGTGAGCCATCTGTACGTGAATGCAGATACGATAGCTGTCACCGCAATAATCACAACAGCCCTTAGAATCCACAAGAGCGGATGGCCGCCACCTTTAAATGAAGATTGTTTTTTATCTTCTATAGGCTGTCCATGCGGCGAGCTGACATAATGATGGTTTGGTACAGACCGGTCAACGGCAGGCCCCGTTACCGCCACTTCAGGATCTTTCACTTCAGGATCTTTGTCATCTTTGTGGATCCTGTCGGGCCCGGGACCGGTGATGGGAGCATCATGGGATTTATTGGAATAGCTGGAGAAAGGAATCGGTGTTGGAGCGGGAGCCTGCTGAGGTGAGACGTGGCCGGGGGAGATATGGCCGAGTGAGCCGGGTTGCCCCAGGTTGTTCAGCTCTTCAGCCTTGTGAGTGTGTCCATGAATCAGCGAAGCTTGAGCATGTGCTTGTTTTTGATGTTCGGGCGCAGGGACGGTGGGGTGGAAAGCAGGATGATGGGAGACGATTCTTCTCTGCTGGATTTCTTCATTATTTGATGTCAGAGGTATTTCAGCACCACTTGTCCCATTAGAATGGGATCTTCCGCTGTTTTGGTTTTTTGGTTCTGAGACGATATCTTGGTCGGAGTCTGAGATGAGCCATTGGGTTTTTGTTGAAGAACGTCGTCGTCTCGGAGATTTGCTCAGAGTTAACCCATTGAGTGCGGTGATAAATGAATCTGCGTCTTGGAAACGCCCGGAAGACTTCATTGAGAGAGCTTTATAGACGATGTCGGAGAGCTCACCGTCTATTGAAGGATCGATGGTCGCCGGTGGAAGAAGGGAATCATCTCCCACTCGATTGAAGATATCTTTCGGGCTCTCTCCGGTCAGCATCTCGTGCAGTGTCGCGCCCACGCTGTATACATCTGTGTAAGCACCGACCCGGTCTTTTGGATCATACATTTCAGGTGCAGCGTACCCCGGCGTTAAAATGGTGGTTAAAGATCTGGAATTCTCTAAGAGCGCATATCGCGCAGCGCCGAAATCCAGAAGTTTTACATCCCCGTTTTGAGAAATGTATATGTTCTGTGGTTTTATATCCCTGTGAAGCAGCCCTGCTTTGTGTACGGCTTGGAGTCCTTTTAAAACCGAGAGCGTTATCTCAACAGCGTGCTCAGCCGGAAGACGTCCTCCCTTTGATTTGAGCAATGCGGCTAGATCTTGTCCTTCAAGATAGCGCATGACAAAATAAGCGCTCTCGTTAGCCTCGAAAAAAGCCAACACGCTGACAATGTTTGGGTGTTCGCCGAAGCGTGCGAGCACCCTGGCTTCGTCCATAAAGCGCGACCGCCCATGTTGGAAAATCTCTCGAGAGTCGGGAAAAGCTTCAACTGTCTGCCCGTTTGGGTTTCGGGTGGCGAGATCCCTTGGAAGGTATTCTTTTATGGCCACCCGGATATCCAGTTTCAGATCAACGCCGAGGTATGTGATCCCAAAACCTCCGTGTCCAAGAGGCCGGCCGATGAGATAGGTGTCGTTAAGGATAACTCCCGGCGTGAGCCAGCCGGGGTGGGATTCGACTTTCTTTCCCATTGCCCCCGGACCGCATTCGTTACAACCTTGCGGGCGGCCCCTTTTCAGGCAACAATGAAGACAATATTCAGACAAAACAGTTAGACTCCCTACATTCTGAACAAAACTCAATTCCTTCAATCATAGAGCAGCCTATTCTAACAAAGCAAGAAATCTCTATCCCAATAAAAACAAGAAGTTCCAGTGCAACCTTCAAGAAGTTCCAGTGCAACCTTGTGGTTGTGCAAAAAAACCAGGAAGCCCAGGCCGCCCAGGCCGCAACCGGTGCGCCGGTGTGGTGAAAGACGCCGCTTTTAATTCAGTTTTTGTTGAAACTTGCGGTACAATAGCCATATCCAGACCAGTGAGATCAATAAAGCCGGAGGGAAGAAAGAATAATCGTTTTGTTTGCACATTTTTGCAAGCCAGAGGGAAGGGAGGGGAGCGAAAAAGTACTGGACCTTGGAGTCAATGAAAAAAGGAACCAATAACCCCAGCGAATAGACGTTTGCCATTTTGCCCAGCGCGAGGCCCTCTACTCGATTGTTTGAGAAAGAAAACAACAGCATGGCGGTTGCTACGCTCATGACACTAGAGAGCGAACAAGCGGTCGGCAACAACAACGGAGGCCACTCCGTAAGAGCGAAAACCTTCACTAAGAGCACGGATACCGGGAAAGATAGGGCGGCAGGCAATACAAGGCGCGAGACAATGTATCCACCTCTTCCAAGTGGCGTCACAGCCAGGTAATTGACCATGTTTTCATCGTATTCGCTCAACATTACCAGCACCGAAGCAAAGAGAAAAAAGTAGGGTGTGACGAGACAAAGGAAAAGGTCGAAAAGTAGATAATAAGGAGAGATGACGGCTTCTCGGGAAAAATGTGCGGTGAGCAGTTCTTCGGCAAAGGGAACACCGAACCGAAACGCCAACCCTATAAGTGGGGGCGCAACCAGAACACCTATCAGCATATAATCTTCGGTGATTTCGCGAATAAATATGGCGAAGGAACGCAGCAAAATCTTCACAATTTCACCCCCCCAAGGGTTTCAAATGCCTTGTCCATCGCCCGGGTCGCTAATATAAACAAAGGAATCGTCCACCCGGTTAGAACCAGGAGCGCGATCAGAGAATAAGGCCCGGCTGTAAAAAGCTCAATCATACACACCCCCGGATGCAGCAACAACCAAAGAGGTCGCGCGCCGAAGATGTACCAAATTGCGGGGATATTTATAAAAATCTGCAGAGGGACCGTGAGAATCAGAAATTCGTTAAGTGTTTTGATCCTCGCGGCGACTATCAGGCCAAAGGCTGAAAATAGACAAGAGCCCATCACTATTGCGACGAAGAAGCTTGGTGGGCTGGAAAGGATATTGCCGAAAGCGCCTATGGCCAGGGAAACTGCGGAAGAAATGACTGATAGTGACAAGAGCTTTGAAAAAACGTAATCGCGGGTGCGGATGGGAGAAACAGCGAGACTGTCCAGCACTCGCTCGCTCTTTTCATACAAAACTATACCGCCCATGAAAAACAGACCTAGAGACGCAGGGTCGGAATAGACCATCAAAAGAGCGGCTTTTTGACGCCAACTTTGAGGAAACGCGGCGAGCAAGCCTATGTAAAACAGTGTAAAAAAAAGATACAGAAAGTAAAATCCATATTTAAACTGGAACCGGAGATCGCCTCTTATAAGGGCCGCAAGTTTCATCTCAAACGCCTGCCTGTGATCTCAACGAATATATCGTTTAGCGTGGGTTCACTGCTGTGTATCGAGAGCAATCGGTTTTCGGCGATCAGGCTTTGCAGTAATGTATCGTCGCCTGTCTGATTCAGAGCGGTCCTGCCGGTAACTTCTTTGCCTTCTTTCATGTACACATACTCGACTGTCATCGCACCCTTGGACATGATCAGGTTCCGGGGCGTGTCCAGTGCGCTGATCCGGCCGTCAACGATGAAGGCCACGCGAGCGCAAAGCTCGGTGGCGTCGTACATATTGTGAGTCGTCAAGATTATGGTTTTATCCTTTGCCTTTTCGGCAAGGATAAGGTCCTTTAAGTTGCGAGCGTTTGACGGATCCAGGCCGGATGTCGGTTCATCCAAAAACAGCACCGCAGGATCATGCAGCAGGGCTTTGATAAAATTTAGGCGTGTTTTCATTCCCTTGGAATAGTCGGAGACCCGTTTATCGGCTTCGGATTGTAGGCCCACGCTTTCGAGCAGCTCTTCGATATTTCTTTGTTTTTTATAGAGAGAGCCGAAAAACCTCAGGTTCTCACGCGCTGTCAGCTTTTCGTAGAGACTTGGAAACTCAAAACAAACCCCGATGTTTTCATGAAAATTACGTTCGTGTCGACACACCTCTTGTCCGTTTACGCGGACGTTCCCTTTGTATTTTTTTATAAGGCCGGTCAGGATTTTTTGTAAGGTGGTCTTTCCAGCGCCGGAAGGACCCAAGAAGCCGAAAATTTCGCCCCCCGCTACATCGAAAGAGACCCCATCGATAAATGGTTTCCGAGTATAACTGAAGGATAGATCAGCTACATTGATCATCTCGTTCATACAACATCCCCTTTTTGGAACATCTGCAAGACCACGCCGTGAATCATGATTTTTAGAGCCTCGTCGAAAACATCTTCACCAACCTCCCGCCTATGAACCATTGAAGTAAAGACCGCTCGCAAGGCCGCACTGAAAACCTCGGCTTTGTCTTCCTTTAAGCCCAGCACCGGAGAGAGCAGTTGCTTAATCATCAGATCATCTACTTTGATGTGCGTCTCGATGGCCTCTTTGGGTAATTTTCTGAAGAGCACCTCCAGTTCGCCGTTTACAAACAGGCTAAAAATGAAAGAGCTCTCGACTTTTTTGTATAAAGAGAGAATCAGATCCGTCACTTTCTCCGGCGTTACTTCATTTTCAAGCTCTTCTAAACGTACGAAAAAGTCTTTGTGGATTCTGTCGTGAAAGGCGAGAAAAACATCAAAAAACAGCAGCTCCTTTGATGCATAGAACAGATAGAAAGTTCCCTTGGGGATTTTTGTTCTGTTTACGATTTCATCCACCGTAGTTTTTTTCAGCCCGTATTGACGCAGGCACTCTTCTGCGACTTCAATTAATCTCTTTTTCAGGTATTCACGTTCGGAATCTGAAAATTTCTTTGGCATGTAAAACCTATCAGAAAAGCAATTTGACTATATAAATAAATATGGTCAAATGTTATAGCCAGCGGTATTGCGAAGTCAACAAAAAAAGTATATCCACTCCGGAAAAGAATATTCACCATCCCGAACACTCATGTATGAGGTCTCCAGGCGACTTATTTCAACGTTCTCCGGAGAGTGTGAAATTCTCTTCGTGTTGAGTGGTTATTAAAGGTTGAAAAAAGA
>JAABSF010000214.1 GCA_011390535.1 Deltaproteobacteria bacterium
GAGAGGAGGACGAGATGAGTCAAATGGAAAGTATAGGAAAGATTTTAGTGAGTGTGTTGGTTGTTTTGGGAGGCTGGGGGTGTGCAAAGAGTTCGAGTGTCCGGTATTCAAAGGATAGGCCTGAAAGGGCGGCAAGGGACATGGTGGCAGCAAAGTCCATGCCGGCCTCTCCGGTGAGGCGGTCACCTCGACACAGGAGATTACAGAAGTTGGGCCCCAAGAGGATGGAGATGGTCGGAAAGAGCCGCGGGCCGGTGAAGCCTGCTGTTCAGCCCAGGAACCACAACACAGAAACCTACGATAGAATTTACGAAAATCGGTTTTTGGCTGCCAATCAAAACCCTCTCTCGACTTTTTCCATTGATGTAGATACGGCTTCTTACGCCAATGTAAGGAGGTTTTTGACTCACAATCAAAAGCCTCCTAAAGGTGCCGTACGCATCGAAGAGCTTGTCAACTATTTTAGCTATAAGTACGATACCCCCACAGGCAAGGTGCCCTTCTCGGTTCATGTGGAGGTGGCCCAAGCGCCGTGGAAGAAAAAACACCGTCTAGTACGCATTGGCTTAAAAGGTAAAGTAGTGGATAAGGCCAAACGACCGGCTAGCAATCTAGTTTTTCTCTTGGATGTTTCCGGGTCCATGCGTTACGGAAACAAGCTCCCTCTCCTGAAAAAAGCCATCAATTTGCTTGTTCAGAATTTGGATGAACGGGACACCGTTTCTATTGTTGTGTACGCCGGCGCTGCAGGCATGGTGCTGCCGCCCACTTCGGGACAAGAGAAGGAGACTGTTCTGACGGCCTTGAATCGTCTGAGTGCCGGAGGCTCCACCAATGGAGGAGCGGGCATCAAATTGGCCTACAATCTTGCGGTATCACGGTTTATCAAAGGGGGTATCAATCGAGTGATTTTGGCCACTGACGGAGATTTTAATGTGGGAACCACCAACAGAAGCGAGCTTTTAAGGCTCATTGAAAAGAAAGCCAAAAGTGGTGTCTATCTGACGATTTTGGGGTTGGGCATGGGAAACTACAAAGACGCCACTCTGGAAAAGATCTCCAATAAGGGTAACGGAAACTATGCTTATATTGATTCCATGAACGAGGCGAAAAAGGTGCTTGTGGATGGAATGGCCGGTACCCTCATGACCATTGCCAAAGATGTGAAGCTCCAAGTGGAGTTCAATTCTTCCCAGGTCCGAGCCTACCGGCTCATTGGATACGAAAATCGTATGTTGAAAAAAGAAGATTTCAATGATGACAAAAAAGACTCTGGAGACATGGGAGCAGGACACACGGTCACGGCTCTCTACGAGGTAGTGCCGGTGGGGGTGAAATCAGATGTGAGCACAGGCAAGGTGGACCCACTTCGGTATGGGAAGGGAGCGGTAACCGCGAGTGATTCCAAGAGTGCTGAGATGCTTTATGTCAAGCTGCGTTACAAACAGCCCGACGGAGACAAAAGTAAGCTTCTGACATTGTCGGTAAATGACAAGGGGAGATCTTTTAAATCTGCTTCCGTGGATTTTCGCTTCGCGGCTTCCGTGGCTGCTTTCGGTATGCTCCTTAGAGGTTCCAAGTACAAAGGGAGCGCCACTTTTGGTCAAGTGGCTCAGTGGGCCAAATCCTCTCTTGGGAAAAAACACGACCCCAAGGGATACCGGGCTCAGTTTTTAAAGCTGGTTTCATCGGCGAGGCGGCTCTATGGTGAAAAGACAGGAAAAGTCCAGAAGGTTGCGGCCTCTAACCGTTAGAGATGGTTATATCCAGAGTTCAAGGTGAGCAAACTACGTCTTCTTCGTGGGCGGCGCAAGTCCCTGATTCGGCAGGGTACCATCGCCCCGTACCGCCATGGTTGCACCACTGCCACATCCCCGGTTCAGGTTCGTGGCAGTTTGCGCAGGCGATACAATACCAGCTACCATAATTCTGCGTCTTTTCAGGGGTGGGAGCGGTCCCGCAATAGGCTGTGCCGCACCCTTGTGAAGAGTTGAGCCCGTTTTCCAGATCACATGTGTTTGGTTCGCCCGTTGGTATTTCACAGCCGTCGCTCATGTCATTGTTGCAATCTTCCCACGGGGATTGACATTCGTAATCGCAATTCCCTGAATTGCAGCTTACTGTGGCGTTTGGTCGTGAGGGACAGGAGTAATCGCATTCACCACAATGCTCCAGTGTGTCTAACCGCTCCTCGCAGCCGTCATCCATATTATTATTGCAGTCTCCCCAACCATTCACACAAGCCCAGCCTTGACATGCTCCGTCTACACAAACTCCACCTTCTGCGTTCGGTCGTGCGCAATCGATTTCTTCTCCAATGCAGGCGCCGTTTCCGTCGCACACCTCGGATACTGTGCAAGGGTCTTCATCATTACAGCTTACCCCTTCGGCTTTGAAGGGATACTCACACTGGCCGTCTACGCAGTTACCCGGTGATAAATAGCACTCTCCGGGAGGATTGTTGCATCCATCGGAGCAGTCTTGAATCTCGGAATCCGGATCGGCTTCAGGTCCGTCAATATGAGAACTGTCCACTGAGCCGTCGGCTTCGGGTTGGGTGCTTGCATCCCACCTCTCATCGGCAGCTCCTGACGCACAACTGCAGAGCAGCAGGAACATGGCCGACAAGCATAAAGCCCAACCGGAAACCCAAAAACCGGGTTTGCTATAATTTCTTTTCTTCATTTTCTTAGTTCCGCAGATAAACACCAATCAGACTCCCTTGTATAACGCCTAATCAACTATCGGGACCTCTACTTCATTTATTTGTTCAAGGTTCATGCCTCCGGGGTAAGCATAGGAAGTGCATTCGTAATACCCATAAACCCAGATCCCGAAGGGGCTCTCCGACCAAATACGATGGGCGCCGCTGCTGCAAGTCCCGTCCGGAGATCCTGTTTCACTGGAGAGGGTTACCACGGCTCGTGAATAATCACCCGTGATAGTCTCAAATTTGTCTTCAGGGATCGGATCCAGGCAGCCCAAGTGAATTGGTTCTGTCGGATCGGTCCTTACCACTACAACAAAATTGTATCCATATGTGGGATCCGCCAAAAATATGTATTCATTTAAATACTGCTCTACAGGCACCGATAGGGCCATGGCGGGATCACCGGCCAGGTTACCCAGAGCGCCAAAAGTTGTCCCGGACTCGCTTGCCGCTTGATAGGCGCTTTTTATATATTGATTTACTAAAATGGGCGGGTCATTTTCCGGGTCGGGTTCATTTGGGTCTGCGGCGGAGGACACCAAGAACGATTGATCCGTGTCGATTTCCAGAAACTCTCCTGCGTTCAGAGTGGTGTTGTATGAGCTCATTGAAGCTGGTTCAAAGCTCAGTGTTGTATTGTCCAGCGCCGCCATTATGCGCCAATAGGCTTTCTCCGAGGCGCGCTGGGCGGGGGTCGCCGCAAGATAAGTCCATCCCCAGGATTGTACCGGAGGCATCTGTTGTTCTATGTGATCACAGCAAGAGGATCCCGCCGGGATTACCGCGCAGAGAACTCCGGAAAATACGGCCACCGGGTTTGACGCCGAGACCAGGCTGGAGTTGAGATCTCCGGTGCCTGAAGCCAAGATTTGCAAATGCTCGAAGGCGTTTAAGGTTGTGGTGAACGAACCCGAGGCTGGTACCGGACCACCGGACAGCATTTCAACCGTTGGGTTAAATGTAACCTCGGTGTCGTCTTCAGTAGCAACTATGCTCACAGTTGAAGGTGAATTGCTTCCGGACCCGGGATAGGAGAAAACATAATATTGATTTCCCAGCGCCGTGATAGGGATAAGCAATGATGCATCCGTACTGTATGAGAGCGCTGCTTCGTATGGATTAACTTGGTATGCGACTACGGGTATCGAGCTTTTGACGTAAAAAGACGTGCCCGGAAACAGTCCTGAGTTGATTGATTGTGCGTTGGGCCGGGCAGGGGTATCGGAGCATTTGCCTGCGGTGCCGGTTATCGTGAGGATTGCCATCTCACCCGGGGCCACCGATCTCTCTGTTCCATAGCCCGGAAAATCCAAGACAACACCGTCTTCATCTTCAACCGTTATTGTGGCATTACCTTCAGGTTGTACGTTGCTCACCAACACCACAAAGCAATGTTCATCGCCATAGGGTTCGGGCCAATTTACCATGTCAACCGCGACATATTCGCAGCCTACATTTGCCTTGGATTCGGCCGCGATATCACACAAACTTACGCATGAGGCCGTGTCGGGGTCACACATCTCTCCTAAATCAGGGTCACAGAACTCTCCGATCTCGTAACTCATGTAATCATCTGCACAGACCATAACGTTGTTGCCTGAGCATTGTTTTTGGCCATCGTAACACAATGTACAGCCCACCCCATCAATGCAAAAATTGGGAGAACAGTCTTCTTCGTAAAGGATCTCTTCATCCGGGCCGCAGGTATATGCGAAACCTGCGTTACACACCATTTCACCGGCGCGGCCTGTACAATGGCTGACCCCTGTGTCTGTGGGGAGGCTGTCGGTGACAGTGGCTGCGTCGGTTTCTCCTTGAGGGCTCGAGGGCCCGCATCCGAATGTTATAAACACCACCGTCAGACTCATGAGTTGTATCCATTGTTTTGAAAAAAATGTGTTTAATGCCTTCCCGTTTTTCCAATATGTTGATAGCATCGGTTTACCTCATTGTTTCCTTCGCCAAAGACCGCCGCCTGGAGGTGACGGCCTGTTCGGTCGGTGGTTTGCTTTTATCTTTGAGCACAACGCAATAAAACACTCTAGTTCCAGGATATACCATTATGGCAAAGATAGTAACCCTGTTTTAGGTGGAATTTATTTTGTTTGTTTTTTTGTCTTTTTGGTGTGAGAAGAATCCGGTTTTAGGTTACAATCGCGCAAAATTTCGGAGGTGACATGCTCCTAGAGAAGAATGAAATCGGTTATTCGAAAGAAAAATGTTTGTCCGGCAAACGCATGTTTTTAACGTGCGTTTTTGCGGCTTTTCTTTTGATTGTTGTTAATTCAGGCAATGGATATGCGTTTAAAAACATCAAAACCATACCCATCTCTCAAATTCGTCGAGGTATGGTGGGATACGGTTTGACAGTATTGAAAGGGACCAAGCCTGAGCGCTTTAGGGTTAAAGTGGTAGGGATCCTTCACAACGTATTCCCAAATCAGGACTTGATTCTCATCGTCTGTGACGGCCCAAAAATGAAAAAGACAGGTGTAGCTTCAGGTATGAGCGGCAGCCCGGTTTATTTTAATGGAAAATTGGCTGGAGCCCTTGCTTACGGGCCTACTTGGGCAAAGACCCCTGTGGCGATGGTGACGCCCATTCAAGATATGATAGACACCGCCAACAGGCCCTTGAGAGGGCCGGGTAAAACAATCCTGGCAAGCAAATATCGCTGGGGACGGGGAGATACCGACATGATAGCCAGTCTGGGGCTGGGTTATCCAAAGTTGCATCGGTTGCCCAGACCCGGGCGTTTGTGGAAAACCGCTGAGGTGGGTGCTATTAAACCTTTGGGTCTCCCAGTGACCG
>JAABSF010000215.1 GCA_011390535.1 Deltaproteobacteria bacterium
GTAGTAGGAGGATTTATGTTCAATTTAGTCATCACTGAAAAGGGTGGTGAACCAAAAAAGGTCAAATTCGACAAGACGGAAATCACCATTGGTCGTGTCAAAGGAAATGATATTATTCTGCCTAAGGGCAATGTATCTAAAAGACACTCAAGGATCCTGTTAAAAGACGGCAAGTTTATTATAGTGGATCTAAGGAGCACAAACGGAACTTATGTAAACGGTCGAAAGATCACCAGTCCATTGGTTTTACAACCGAGCGACAAGGTTTATGTAGGTGATTTTATATTGCAGGTTGAGCCGCCGGCCGGGGCACAACCTCAAGCGGCAGCCCCACAACCGGCTAAGCCTCCTCCGCCGAGGCGAAGGGGTGCTGCTCCACCTCCTCCTGGACAGCGAGGTCCGGCACCATCGGGTGGTCGTCCGGCTGCACCTCCCAGCCATCAGCCGCCGGCTGCAGAAGAGGAGCCGCCCCCAATGGATGAAGGGATGGGTGCAGCCGCTGTAGCCCCTGCAGCACCTCCCCCTAGAAGGCGCTCTAGATCTGCACCACCGCCTAGGCAAGCGAGGGATTCTCAAGGATCTCCCAAGCCTCCGGTACAACCTCCGGCACAGGATTTCGAGCCTGCTCCGAGACAAGAACAGCCTGCCAGGCAAGCACCAGAGCCAAGGCCACAATCTGCAGCATCGCCTCCACCCGCGGTGGCTGAACAAAGGCAACAACCAGCTCGAGGGGCAGGGGCGCCGGATGATAGAAGGCGAAAGAAGGCTGGCTCACCAAAGCCTGCCCCAAGAAGAGATGAGGAGGTGACTCCAATACCCTCGGAGCGAGGACAAATATCATCCAGTGATCCTCGCAGGCAGAAGCTCACGGAAATACAGAAAATAGTTCATGATAAACTTATAACGGCGATGGATCTTCGTCGCTTGGATATCGAGGAGTTGGCTGATGAGGAGCTATGGGATAAGACGGAAAACACCATAGCCGATATCGTTACTGATATGGACTCAAAGGGCGAGATACCTTCATTTGTTGATAAAGAGCAACTGATAACTGATGTATTGAATGAAGCCCTCGGGCTTGGTCCGCTTGAAGAGTTTGTAGATGATGATAGTGTCACAGAGATAATGGTGAACCATGCTGAGCAGATCTATTTAGAGCGTGAAGGCAGGTTGGTTCTCTCTGAGAAGGTTTTTTCATCACAGAAGGCTGTGATGGGGGTTATCGAGCGCATTGTGGCCCCGATAGGACGTCGGATCGACGAGAGCTCTCCTCTTGTGGATGCCAGGTTGAAAGATGGGTCCCGTGTTAATGCCATTATTCCGCCCCTTGCCCTTAAAGGGCCGGCGCTGACCATTCGAAAATTCAACAAAGAAATGTTGGGTCCGAAGGAGCTTATCGGGTTCGGTACCATAACAAATGGGATGGTGCATTTCTTGAAGATGTGTGTCGAAGCACGAAAAAACATGGTTATTTCCGGTGGGACAGGCTCCGGTAAAACGACGACCTTGAACATTGTTTCCAATTTCATTCCTGAAGGTGAGCGAGTCATCACAGTTGAAGATGCAGCAGAGTTGCAGATGCATCACGATCACTGGATACAGCTTGAAAGCCGACCGCCCAATATTGAGGGAAAAGGAGAGATCGCCATTCGGGATCTTGTAAAAAATACTTTGCGCATGCGTCCGGATCGGATCATTGTAGGAGAGTGTAGAAGTGGAGAAGCCCTTGATATGCTTCAAGCGATGAATACAGGACACGATGGCTCATTGACTACAGCTCATGCTAACAGCCCCCGCGATGTTCTGGCCAGACTTGAGACCATGGTATTAATGAGCGGTATGGAGCTTCCCATAAAAGCAATAAGAGAGCAAATCGCCGCTGCTATCGACATAATTGTACAGCAGACAAGGTTCTCTGATGGGACAAGAAAGATAACGAATATCACCGAAGTCACTGGAATGGAAGGTGATGTCCTGACCTTGCAAGATATTTTCGTCTTCCGCCAAGAGGGGTTCGATGAAAATGACAAAGTCGCAGGAAGATTTGTGGCGACTGGTTTCATCCCAAGGTTCTATGAAGATCTGCAGCGGAGAGGCATCCCGGTGGATATGAGTATTTTCCGGGAATAATTTATTTTGGAGAGAAATAGGTGTACTCGATAAGTGTTGTCGATGGCTCGGGCGTAGAAGTCGGCCGTTTTGATCAAATAACTGACGAGACAGGGTTGATCTCCATTGGTGGTGGGGCCGGTGATCACATAAACGTTCCCGGGTTGGTGCCGGAGCAGGTTTATCTCTATGTTTCCGATGGCCAAATGGTATTGGAAGATGCAGCCGGAAACGGAGTTGTGGTGGTGGACGGGTACGCTCTAGAAGGCCCGTGTTTCATAACTCCAGAAAACATTGTAACATTTCAGGGATATAACCTTCATTTATTAGGGCCCGATATTGTTGGTGCGGCACCACCGGGTGAAGAAGCTCTACTACCCCCTCCTCCGGCCGATGAGGCTGGTTATTCTTCTCATGAAGGAGCTTCTTCCGCCTCCGGGGATTTTGACGGAGCAGAATCAGCGCCCTATGAACCGGCAGAGTCGCAGGGGCATTATTACCAAGCAGGGGCTGCTCAAGTGGCGATGGATCTAGCCTACGCACCAGGAGGGCCCGCTGTAAGCCGCGGTCCTCTAAAGTTGACAGCTCTCTCGGGTCTGATGACAGGCAAAGAGTTCTTGTTGGAGGAGAATAACGAATATGATGTAGGGCGGGATGAAGATGAAGCTCTGGAAGTTCCTCTGGATGATCCAACGGTAAGTAGAAGGCACGCTCGGCTTCGTGTGAGTGAAGGTGGTGTGATGGTTTTGGACCTCAGGAGCACCAACGGCACTTTCATCAACGGCCAAGAGGTAAAGCGGGAGCTTGCTGTTTCAGGAGACCGGTTGCGTTTCGCAGAGGTGGGGTTCAAGCTCTCAAAAGTCGAACCCTTGGCCGAAACGAAAGAGAAAAAGGCCCCAAATTCCCGGAAGTTGATAATCATGGCGGCTGCTGCTGTCGTTTTGGTTGGGCTTGTAGTGGCGGGTTATGCAATCAAGGGCAGAATAGACCGAAAAAAAAGCCAGGTTAAACAAGTCGCGAGAAAAGAGACACTCGGAGAGAGACAGCGAAGGCAATTTAGAGAAGCTATGGATCGTGGTCGAAAGAGCCTTGATTCGCAGGAGTGGAGCGTTGCCATATCAGCTTTTGAGGAGGCCTTGGAGGATTTTCCTTCCAAGCAAGACAAAGAACGAGCCGAAGATTTGCTGGAGAAGGCAAAAAAAGAGCAGAAAAACAAAAATGTGCTGGCTGAAGCCAATAAAGCCTTCAGCACCACAGGTGGAGATATAGAAGGTTATCAAAAGGCTTTAAAACTTTTCAAAAGAATTCCAATGGAGTCTTTTTACAGTGTAGAGGCACGAGATAAAATTGAGAGGATAAGCCTTAGATTAGCAAGGCTTTATCTTACACAGGCCCTGACCTATGCAAAAGGGCGACGCCTTAATAATAGAGCGAAAGCGCACAAGTTTTATTGTGATTATTTCGATGTGTTGGGCAATGTAGGCAGGACGGTTGTGGCGGAAAGCAAATATCGCGATCAGTTGAAAGACTTGGAAAAAGACTTGGATAAGAAAAAGAGGCTCCTGAAGAGAAGGAAAATAGATTTCTCACCATGTGAAGCTGCCAGGTTCTTACAGAAGCCCATAATGATTGCAGGAAAGGAAAAAATCGACCCCGCTGAAGAGATTCGCAAAAAATATGAAAACGAGGATCTCGTCGGTGTGTTGATGCTATATCACAAAGGCGAGACCGATCAGGCCATCAGCAGGCTCATAAAACTCAGAAAGAAGAGCAGCCTTCGGAAAAAGGCGGTGCTGACCAGTGAACTTCATCAACAACTCGCCATGATAAAAGGAAAATTAGCCGAAGGTGACAGCGCCCTCCAGCGAGGAGATGTCAAGAAAGCCGATGAAGCTTATTCAGATGCCTTCAAGGTTGAAGAGCGAATCTTGCCGGAAGGTTTGAAGAGCCAGACCAGAGAGAATGCTTCGACACGTTTGGCCGACAAGTATAACGATCTGGGAGAGGCGCAGTTTAAGCTGGGACGATATAAAGAAGCTTACAAGCATTGGAGCCGAGGTAAACACTTTGATCCCTCTCAAACAAAGATCTTGAATGGGTTAGTGCAACTCGAGCGAGAAGCCCAACGCTTACTACAACAAGCAAAGTCCACAGGTTCCTCTGAACAGGCAAAAGATCTTTATGAAATGGTCAAATCCATAACCACCCCCGATTCACCTACGCACAAAGAAGCAGTAGAAGCCTTGACTAAATAGAGTCGGAACAAAAACCACCACCAACGGAACTACTATTACCACTACCTATGAATATGATGTTTTAGGCGCCCTCCGATCCGTCTCCTTAGACCCGATTTTGTTCGAGGGAGGAGACACAAATCTATACGGATACGTACTAAACGACCCGGTGAATCTGACTGACGAAACTGAAATGTTTGCTTTACCTCTTTGCTCGTAAGAAGAAATGGGATAAGGAGATTTTTCTAAAAAGGAGCAGGTTATTGTCTGCCGGTGTTTTCGTATCAGTCGCAATCATGTTTTGGTACATATGTAGATATGGCTAAGGGTATCCGTGAGCTCACAATGGGGGGAGACGCGCGGGGAAACTTGGTGTTTGATGCACAGATTGCAGCGATCTGTATTGAAAACCACGTGTCCGAGTTTTGGACCGCGGATCGGGACTTTGCGAGGTTTCCCGGGATTGTGACGAAAAACCCATTTTGATAAAACCAAGGGTTCTGAAATCACTTTTCGTGTATTGAATTGAATGGAGCAGAGAGCGGTTATTCGTGTATTTAATTAAATAGAGCAGAGGGCGGTTATTCTTGCGCCGCAGCGCGTTGCCATACTCCATCGGCTACTACAGGCTCATCGTTTAGATCTTTTCCTTTGAAAACAGCGACAACTAGGACGGTATCGGAGGGGATCTTCTCTACGGAAATGCTTAATATCGGGGCCCCTGTTTTTATCGTCTTTTTTAAGGTTGCTTTATGGACGAGGTTACGAGTTTTATCTTTCTTTTCCGTGAACACTTCAAGGGTTCCTTTTTTGAGAGGAACGCCTTTGTTTAAAAGGTTGACGTTGTTTTCTTTGGTTTCCACCAGGAGGCTGCCTCTTGTGAGGAACCGGAACAAGCCGCGTGTATAACTAACTGATCGAGGAAGGAGTTCTTCTGCGTAATCCCTGTACACACGGCGATCAAGCCATATTCTTTTCTTTCCTTCGGGGGTCTTGCCGTAGGCGAACAGTTTGATGCTACTCAGGCCGTTGGCTTTTGATGGTCGGATATAATAAAATGCATCATCCGGTTTCAATGAGTGAAATATTTTTTCTGAAATCGTTGATGGCGCAAAGCCCATGTCGGCTTTTTGGG